>CAKRHU010000280.1 GCA_934339215.1 uncultured Lacticaseibacillus sp. | reverse complement strand
CTATCATGGGATGACTTATTCCAATTTAGGCAGTTTTTTCTGTCCTCACTGCGGGTTTAAGCGCCCTACCTTAGCCCATGCCGTGACCAGTATTTCTGATCTGACCCCAACCAGCTCGGCGTTTGCCATTGACGGTCGTGACTTGACCTTAGGGATCGGCGGGATGTACAACGTTTACAATGCATTAGCCGCGTATTCCGTCGGCGCAGAATTTGATGTATCACCTGACGCTGTCGCTAAAGCCTTCGCCTACGACGAAAAAGTCTTCGGTCGCCAAGAAGAAATCAATGTCGATGGCAAAACCGTGACCTTGATTTTGGTAAAAAATCCAGTTGGTTTAAACGAAGTGCTGGCGATGATCCAACGTCAACCCGATCACTTCGGCTTAGGCGTGTTACTCAACGCCAATTACGCCGATGGCACCGATACCAGTTGGATCTGGGATGGCAACTTTGAACAATTGGTGGCATCCGGTCAAGCCACCACGTATTTAGTTGGCGGGGAACGTTACAAAGACATCGCCTTTCGCATGACCGTCGCCGGTGTCGACAACCTGATCGAAAAACCAGATCTCGGTGATGTGATCAAGCAAGTCAAAGAAATGCCTGAAGAACATGTTTACTTACTGGCTACCTACACTGCGGTTTTACAATTGCGCAAGAAGTTGGCCGATGGAGGGTATATCAAACAAGGCTTCTAAATTGAAAACAGCGGGTCGGCTGAAAAAGCCGATTCGCTGTTTTTTTGACCCGTCGTCACAAGTTTAAGCTTGTAAATATTCTTCTCGATTCATATGCATATTTTTGATATGCTATTACCCGCACTAATAATTCAGATTCATTACGGGGGTATTTTTTTAATGAAGGCCTATCTCAACCGCGCTTGGCGCTGGCTTCAGACAGATCAAGGGACAATGTTGGCAATTTTATTGGTTTTACCATTGGGGTTATGGTTAGTTTGGCGAAATGAACGTTACTCGACCAATTTCAAACGGGTTTTCGTAAGCCTCGGGACGCTATTTTGCTTAATTGTCCTCGGGATTTGGATCGGAAACGGAAATTTGCAGCATCAATATCACGTACTGGCAGCAAAACAACATCGCACGACGGCTCATTTACAACAGTCACAATCGAATTATCAAGAAAAAGCCGATGATCTTGCGACGCTTCAAGATGAAAACGACAAATATCATGATAAGATGGCGCCTTATGAAAACTTGGCCAAGGCGGATGCCAAAAAACGGACGCAAGATGCAGCCGCTGCCCAGAAAGTCACCGATGCCTTAGAAGTTTTGCCTGGCGAATATACGTTGACGGTTGACGATAAAGCTAAAGTTCAGGCTGTCCGCAAAGCCTTCTCACAGCTTTCACCAACTCAAAAAGCATATGTTGATGAATCTGGCTTAAAAACACTTGAAAACAAGATTACCGAGCTAGAGAAAAAAGCTGCGGCTGATGCTGCACAAGCCAAAAAAGAAGCCGCTGAAGCTGCCGCTGCCGCCAAAAAGAAAGCTGAAGAAGAAGCTCGAGGTTATGATACTGGCATCACGTATGATCAACTTGCCCGCACCCCTGACACTTATGAAGGGAAGAAAGTGAAATTCTACGGTGAAGTGGCACAAGTGCTTGAAGACTCTGATTCCAGCACGGTCCAAGTGCGTCTGGCCGTCAATGGCGATTATGATCATATGATGTTGTGCGAATGGTCCTCTTCCAGTGTCACTTCTCGAGTGCTCGAAGATGATTACATCACGATTTCCGGCATTTCTGAAGGCCTGATTACCTATGAATCCACAATGGGTGGCGATATCACGATCCCTTCAGTGATGGTTGCGAAAGTCGATCAATAATGACAAATGCTCCGGTTTGATTTGATCCATCAAACCGGAGCATTTTTTACTTATTCTTGTTTCATTGCTCTAATTGTCGCCAACAAAATCAAGCCAGCCACGCCAAGTCCACCAACCGGTTAAAATGCCCCCATATGTCGGGCCAAGAGCTGGTGCTAAGCTAACGATCACGCTGGCAAAGCCAGTATGTAAACCGAGTTTTTTTTCTAGGAATGGTGGCAAAAGTCAACTGAAACATTAATGGCGTCGAGATCCCCGTGGCCACGGCTTGCATCAAGCGCCCAATCAATAACCACCAAAAACTCGGCGCCACAGCACAATCTAAGTACCCAAGCAGACACAAGATCACTGCTACGCAAAATAATTTCCGCGGGGCAAAACGTTTCAACACGTAAGCCGTGGCGCTCATCACGATCGTCACCACTAATAGATATGCCGTGGTCAGTCACTGCACGATAGCAAACGACAAGCTAAAATCACGCCTTTTTGTCGCCAAGAAACACGTTGAGTTAACACAAAAAACACTCCTTCATACGAAATATGCGGAGTGTTTTGAGACGCTACCAAGTCTGAGATCAGTGTAGTCGACTTGGACTCAATTTTCAAAGGACAGCAGCTAAGTTGTCCTTTAACACTTGGGCGGAATCTGCCAAGCGCTTTTGATCTTCAGGATTCAGTTCTAACTGTAAAATTCGGGCTAAGCCATCACCACCTAAAATCACTGGCACGCCGATCGAAACACCAGATAACCCATATTCACCATCCAAGTGCACTGACATCGCAAAAGCGGCGCGCTCATCGTTAACGATTGCCGCCGTTAACCGGGTCAAAGATGCGGCGATGCCATAGAAGGTGGCGCCTTTTTTCTCAATGATCGAATATGCCGCCGTCTTGACCCGCTCACCAATGGCTTCGTGATCTTGTTCGGCGCGCTTCCCGGTGACGAATTGTTTAATCGGCTGGCCACCGATCGTGGTGTAATCCCACACTGGAAATTCAGAATCTCCGTGCTCGCCCATGATATAGCCATGCACCGAACGCGCATCGACATTGTAGCGCCGACTGATTTCGGAGCGCAGGCGGGCAGAATCAAGCGCGGTACCTGACCCTAACACATGATTTTTCGGTAAACCGGTCAGTTGTAAAACCAGTTCCGTCAA
>CAKRHU010000279.1 GCA_934339215.1 uncultured Lacticaseibacillus sp. | reverse complement strand
GCATTGGCTATGATAAAGCTATACACGAAATTTAAAGGAGCTCATCATGTCTGCTAAATTCACGATTATTCTGGCGGCCGGTAAAGGTACGCGGATGAAGTCTTCATTGTATAAGGTGTTACACCAAGTTTGTGGCAAGCCCATGGTCGATCACGTCCTGACCCAAGTGGAACAAACCCATCAAGATCAAGTGGTTACCGTTGTCGGCCATGGCGCCCAAGACGTTGAAAAAGCGCTTGGCGATCGCACCCAATTTGTTTTACAAGCGGAACAACTCGGCACCGGTCATGCGGTATTACAGGCTGAACCATTATTAGGCGATAAAGCCGGCATCACCTTGATCGCCAGTGGTGATACGCCATTGTTTACCGCAGATACCTTTGAAAAATTGTTTGCTTATCATGAACAAGCTGGCGTTTTAGCGACTGTTTTGACTGCTAACGCCCCAGATCCCTTCGGCTACGGCCGCGTGATCCGCAACGCTGACGGCAATGTTGAAAAAATCGTCGAACAAAAAGACGCCACCCCAGAAGAAGCTGCGGTGCATGAAATCAACACTGGCGTTTACGTGTTCGACAACCAAACTTTGTTTAAGACCTTACATCAAGTCGGCAATGACAACGCGCAAGGCGAATACTACTTGCCAGATGTGATCGGTATTTTAAAGGCGCAAGGTGAAGCAATCGGGGCTTACACCATGGACGATTTCTCCGAATCCATGGGCGTCAACGACCGCGTGGCTTTGGCTGCCGCCACTAAAGTGATGCAACACCGCATCAACGTCGCTCACATGAAAAACGGCGTCACCATGGTCGATCCTGATACCACTTATATCGACGCTGATGTCACCATCGGCAACGATACGATCATCGAACCTGGCGTTTACTTGAAAGGGCACACCACGATCGGCTCTAACTGTGTAGTTGGCACCCATTCTGAATTGATCGATGCCACGATCGAAGACAACGTCACCATCACGAGCTCCACCATTGAAGATTCGATCATGCGCAAAGGCTCCAACATCGGCCCGAACTCCCACTTGCGCCCACAATCTGATATCGGCGAAGACGTGCATATCGGCAACTTCTGTGAAGTCAAGAAAGCCACACTTGGTGCGCGTACGAAGCTTGGACACTTGAGCTATGTCGGGGATGCCACTTTAGGTTCTGACATCAACATCGGCTGTGGCGTGGTATTCGTCAACTACGACGGCGTGCAAAAGTTCCACTCCAATGTCGGCGACAAGTCGTTTATCGGCTCCAACGCCAACATTGTCGCACCAGTTGACTTAGCGGATCACTCCTTTGTTGCGGCAGGTTCGACCATCACCAAAGATGTGCCATTCCACGCAATGGGCATTGCCCGCAGTCGTCAAACCAACAAAGAAAACTTCTGGGATCGTTTGCCGATTGCCGACGACCCGAACTGGAACTAAAACGAAAATCACGCTCACTGAAAAAGTTTTCGGTGAGCGTGATTTTTTATTGGGCGAGTTTCAGTTGTTTGACGGTTTGTTTCCAGTTGGCAAAAAAGCTACGCCGGGTGTTTTCCCAGCCCCAGTGATGTAGCGGGTCATCATTGAAGGCCAACGCACTGTTTGCACGCTGGGCTTCTTGCCACAACCCGTAACGCTGATATTCGAGATGGGCGAACAAGAAAGTTTGCCGGCCAGCAGTGGCTAAAAAGGGATGGCCATTAGTGGTGGCGGCGACTAATGCAACTTTTGAACGCATTGCTTCTATTGTAATATCGGCAAAACGCGCATGTGGGGCAAGAAAGCCTTCTGGTAAACCATTCAGTAATGGTGAAGCGGTCAGTTGATGTTGCGGATAAACACCGAACAGTTTTTGTGGTAGGCGATGTTTTTCCAACCCGAATTCGTGATGCAAGGCAGCCATTGCGCCCCAACAGAGATAAAGCTGTGGGACTTCGGCGGCTTGCAAGGCGTCGATCAGTTGCGTGACTTCTGAGTAATACCACACGTCGTTGAAATCCAGTCGATCTACTGGCGCGCCGGTGACGATGAAAGCATCCATTTGCGTGGCAAGGGTCAAGTCTAACGGTCGCATTACACCAGGATTTTGAGGCACATGGCTTTTGGGATAGAATGCATGCACCTGAATTTGTGGGCCTAAAGCGTTTTGCCAGTCGTTGATCGCACCAACTTTGTCATGCATCAACACCAACAATCCGACGGTCAACATTATTTCAACGCGGCAAAGCCTGCCGTTAAGTCTGCTTTGAGATCGTCGACGGCTTCAACCCCGACGGACAAGCGGATCAATTCATCTTGAATACCGTTGGCCAAACGGATCTCGCGCGGAACGGAACTGTGCGTCATCAAGCTAGGAATTTCGATCAAGGATTCCAAAGCGCCAAGCGATTCCGCCAAGGTGATGACATGCAAGTTTTCGACGAATTTTTGCGGATCCAATCCTGGTTGCAATTCAAAACTCAACATGGCGCCAAAGCCGTGCATTTGCTTTTTGGCAACGGCGTAATCCGGGTTATCAGGGTCGCCTGGGTAATAGATCTTGGCGACTTCCGGTTGCGCTTTGAGAAATTCAAACAAGGCTTGGGTGTTGGCGAGATGCGCTTGCATGCGTAAAGCCAACGTTTTGATCCCACGTTGCAGTAACCAAGATTCTTGTGGGGCCAGGATTGCGCCGATCGCATTTTGTAAAAAGCCGATTTGTTCGGCAAGGGCTGGATCTTTGACCACGACAACGCCGGCGATCACATCAGAATGCCCGCCTAAGTACTTAGAAGCTGAATGCAACACGATGTCCACGCCTAAGGTCAGCGGCTGTTGCACTATTGGGCTGGCAAAGGTGTTATCGATGATCGACAAAATGTTGTGCGCGTGGGCCAGCTTGGCTAAGGCTTCAATATCGGAAACATGCAGTAACGGGTTGGTTGGAGTTTCCAAATAAATTGCTTTGGTGTCTGAGGTGATGGCCGCTTCAACAGCCTTTAAGTCGCGAGTGTCCACTGCAGTGAAGGTTAAGCCTAAGCGTTTGAAGACTTGGT
>CAKRHU010000278.1 GCA_934339215.1 uncultured Lacticaseibacillus sp. | reverse complement strand
TCTACGCTTTGGCGATCGTCTTCTCGATCACGTCGATGTATTTTGTCATGATGCTGTCGATGGCCTTTGATAACCCTGGGCGCTTTGTGGCAATGATCATGTTGATGCTGCAACTCGGCGGTGCTGGTGGGACCTTCCCATTGGAAATCACCAATGGCTTCTACAATGCGATCCATCCGTTCTTGCCAATGAGCTACTCGGTACTAGGCTTCCGCCAAGCGATCACCAGCGGGATCTACTCCGGCTCTGTGGCCAATTGCTTCGGTTTCTTGATCGGCTTTGCGATTTTAAGTCTCGTCTTATTATGGGTCGCCATGCAGATCTTGCAAAAACGTCATTTAATGGGCGTCTCCCAACTCGACGATAATCAAAAGCTCCAAGACGTCGAAAAATAAGCATGAAAAAAGCGTGTTGCTGACCAGAAAATGGTAAGCAACACGCTTTTTGATTATCGGGTAAAGGTGCAGGTGAGCTTATCGACGACTTGCCCATCGCGCGTATGAAATTGCACGGTGATCGTTTCGTCATCGAAATCTACCGTCGCATAGGTGCCGTGAAGCGGCGCAAATTCGCCGCGTGGTTGGGAAATCGAACCTGGATTTAACACGATCATGTGGTCATGTTGTTCGACACCGAGTTGATGGGTGTGGCCGAACAACACGAGATCCGCATGCGCTTCTCGTCCCGCTTGAATCAACCCATCAAGCGTCCAGTTCACATTGAAGCGATGACCATGCGTCATAAAGACTTTTAAGCCAGGAAAATCTGCCGTGCGCGTCAGTGGAAAAGCCGGATCAAAATCCATATTCCCAGTGACTGGCTGATACGTTTCAAAAATTTCATCATCTGCCGGCAACTCTGAATCCCCGCAGTAAAAATATCCGGCGGCATCAGGTTGTTGCTGCTTGGCGATCATCTGCAAAATTTGTTTATCGCCATGCGTATCACTGACCACAACTAATCGCATATTTAAATCCTCCTAGCCTTTAAACCAACCGTCCCAACGTGCTTCAAGTTTGCGCAAGGCGTCGCCGCGGTGTGAGACTTGATTTTTCTCATCAGGCGACATTTCGGCCATGGTTTTGCCAAATGCGGGTAAGTAGAAATACGGGTCATAACCAAAGCCATTGTCGCCTTGTGGAATCCCCACGATCATCCCATCGACTTGTCCGCGCACCACCAGATCTTCATCTGGCTGACCAGGGCGTGCTAACGCCAACACACTGACAAAATGCGCCTGTCGCTTGTCCGCTGGCACTTCTGATAATTCTGAAATCAACTTGGCATTGTTGGCCGCATCATTGTGCCCCTTGCCGGCATAACGCGCAGAAAATACGCCTGGCATGCCGTCTAAGGCGTCGACTTGCAGCCCGGAATCATCGGCGAGTACTGGCAACTCCAAGGCTTGTGCGTAGCCGTCTGCCTTTAAGCGGGCATTTTCTTCAAAAGTCGCGCCGGTTTCTTGGACACTCGGCAGTTCTGGAAAATCAGCCAATGATTTCACCGCGACGCCGAGTTTATCAAACATCGCTGCGATTTCTCGCACTTTGCCGGCGTTCTTAGAGGCGACCACCACAGTTGTTGGCAAGCTGGTGACCACATCGGTCGGTAAATCAGAAATCGTCACGCGATCAGCGTGGATTGCTTGGCCCATCCAGTCGCTAGCGATGGCATCAAACATTGAAGCCGAGCCTGTGGTGTGGTATTCACGCAATGGGTCAGGATTGTCAGTGTTGGCTAAATCAAAATAATCCAGCAACATCGACACTTCACTGACGGTTTCCGCCCCGGAATCGATCAAGGTGACATTGGGCCCCATCACATTTTGGATCAATGGGCGCAACAATGGGTAATGCGTGCAACCCATCACCAAGGTATCGATGCCTAAGCGCTTCATCGGCTGCAAACCTTCTGCGACCACTTTCTTGGCCACCGCCGAGTGTGCTTCGTTAGATTCCACCACCGGGACAAATTTCGGTTGGGCGAGGCTTTCGACTTTGGCGCGCGAATCTTTGAAGCGAATCGCTTTCGCGTAGGCATCTGACTTCACGGTACCTTCTGTTGCAATCACGCCGATGTGCCCATTTTTGGTTGACCGCAACGCCGCGCGACTGCCTGGCAAAATCACGCCGACCACTGGGATCGACAACTTGGCCCGCAAATCATCTAAAGCGGCAGCCGTGGCGGTATTGCAGGCGATCACCAACATTTTGATGTGCTTGGCGAGCAAAAAGTTGACCATTTGCCAGGTGAAGGCACGGACTTGCGCAGCCGGCCGCGGCCCATAAGGTAAGCGAGCTTGATCGCCTAAAAAAATAATGTTTTCGTTGGGAAGCTGCCGCAGTGCCTCAATGACCACAGTCAGTCCCCCAACGCCGGAATCGATAAATCCGATCGGTTGCTTATTCATAAGTGTGCTCCCTTCTTGAATCTACATTATACACCCTAAAAAAATTCAAGTCGCATGATAGCGGCGTTTTGGCTATAATAGAACAGACAGTGCAATGCACTTAATTAGGAGGCGCCTCATGGCCAATAGCTATAAAGATTTGTTAAACCTGTCTGCGACTGGACCGTTGTTTGGTCAGTTGATGTTGCGCGACTTATTACTCCCTGATTTGTTGGGCCAAGAAACTGAAAGTATTACATACTGGGCTGGCCGCTCATTGGCGCGCCGCTTACCCGTCGTAGAAGACGATTTAACTGAGTTGTTTGCGCGCGTTGGCTTTGGCAGTTTGACGCCAGCCGTCAGCCGTCGCCATCAACGCGTGTACACCTTAAGTGGCACCACCGTCGAAACGCGCATCGCCAACTTTGATGCGCCAGACTTTCGCATTGAAGCCGGCTTTTTGGCGCAAAGCTTGCAACAAGAACTCGGCTGCGTGGTGGAAGCCCATGAAACTATCGATCGCCGCAAGCAAGTGATCACCTTAACGGCTGTGATCGATGAAAAAACACCTCAACCCAAAACTGAAACGCACATCAGTTTAACGGAACTGTAAATATGTTTGGCCTAGACATCTCAGTCTGGGCTATTTTTTTGCTTCAAAGGCACAACAAATCCACGAAACAGTTACCTATTTCGTGGA
>CAKRHU010000277.1 GCA_934339215.1 uncultured Lacticaseibacillus sp. | reverse complement strand
GCTTAAAGATGCGATCACATCAAATCTGCAAAGCTTCTTGTTCGACAAAACCGAACGCCATCCCGTGATTTTACCAATGTTGATCTTACTGTAAAACCCTGAACCGATTTGCCAAATGGCAGGTCGGTTTTTTATTGCAATCAAATGAGCATTTCAATAGTAAGCGATTGCATAATATGAGATAATCCCTGTAATGGGGGAATTTTTTATGCAGACGACACCAAGGCGATTGAAACCAAATGTGAAGCGTGCTTTATGGCTGATTACCATGCTTTTATTAGTCGGCTTATTTTACTGGCGCGCACAGTTGATCCAGGTCGCCCAACCGGCAGAAACACCCCTGAAAACGACACAGTCTGCAATCAAAAACAACCCCACCGCCTCTGAAGTCAAAGCAAAACTTAATCAGCAGTGGACCAAACAGTTGGCAAAAAATTCTGACATCCCCATTAGCACTGCCGTTTATTCCAAACAATATGATTTCACCTTGGCCTTGAACAATCACAAATCTGAAGCCCACACCACTGCCAGCATCGTCAAAGTGGCCATGTTGACCCAACTGCTACACCAACACGCGCAAAACCACGAAACTTTATCAGGCACCGAACGGGCCGCAGCTGTCGGGGCCATTGAACACTCCAACAACGTCGACGCCACCACGTTGTATCACGCCATCGGCAAAGTCCAAGGATTGACCACCTTGTTCAGTAATTTAGACATGTCACAATCACACGCCTATGCCTCCGGTTGGGTCAGCACCACGACCACAGCTAGCGACCAGTTGAAATTATTAGATGTAGTCTTCGGCCATGGCAACTATCTCACCGCCAAATCCAAAGCGTACATCAAAGATTTAATGCAACATGTCGCCAAAGATCAAAACTGGGGCATAAGTGCTGGTAGTCGCGACTTCGCCTTGAAAAACGGTTGGCGCTTAAATGGCAACAACACTTGGATCGTCAATTCCATCGGTCAAATCGGTTCAGGCAACCATTCGGCGACCATCGCGATTTTAACGGATCAAAATACCAGCTTGAAAAACGGCATTGCCACAGTGGAAAAATTCGCCAAACTCACCGGCGATACCTTAAATTTGCCTACTTCCAGAAATTAAGCACTTACTTTTCTCATCGTGATTGTTTTTATGAAAATCCCTCTGTATAATTAATAGAGTATTTTCGTTGAAGAAGAGGAGTATTCTATGGCAGCGGGGTTCTACTACATCATTTTCAATCCGGCAGCAGGCGCAGGCACTGCTGTGGACACCTTCAAAAAGATCCAAGCGCGCTTAGACGACCAACATATCGCCTATGAAATCAAAGTGTCGCGCTATTCCGGCCATACGATTCAACTTGCCAAACAAATCGGCGGCTTCAACCACCGAGACGACGCAGTGATGCTGGTGATTGGCGGCGATGGCACGTTGAATCAAGCCATCACGGGTTTGCATCAAACTGAACACGCCGACATGCCAGTGGCCTACATTCCAGCCGGCTCTGGCAACGATTTTGCGCGCGGTGTGGGCCTTTCTCAAGACCCGCTTAAAGCCTTAGATCAAGTATTGGCAGCTGACCACCCCACTGTGATCGATATCGGCCATTACACGGAAAAAACGCGCGGTGAAGCTGGCTACTTTGTCAATAATATCGGGGTCGGCTTTGATGCCGCAGCCGTAGCCGCCACTAACCGCAGTCGGTTCAAAACGATTTTAAATCGGATGCATCTCGGTAGTTTGGCTTACATTGTCGGCGTCATCGGCGTGTTCTTCTCTCGCAAGCCATTTCCAGTAGCGATTTACGTCGGCGGCAAACGAACTTATATCCAACAAGCGTTCTTAGTGACCACCACCAACCACCCTTACTTTGGCGGTGGCGTCCGGATCTTACCAGGGGCTGATCCGCGCGATGGCAAACTCGATTTGATCGTCGTTGAACACCTCAACACTCCCTATTTCTTATTCTTATGCCTGCAATTGTTGTTAGGCCGACACACCAGGTACAAACGCGTGCATGTGTTTGAATCCCCGCGCATTGAATTGGAAACCCCATCGCTTGAATTCGGGCAAATGGATGGCGAAGAACTCGGCAGTCGCCCTTACGAATTGAGTTTCCATGTTGAAAAGCAAAATTTCTGGTTTGTCGTTTAACTGGACGACAAGCAAAAGCCGTCGACATTTTCCACGTGTCGGCGGCTTTTTTCACATGACTGAATTGGATGATTGGTAATAAGAAAATAGTCTCTAGTTTAAATCAAATGTGACTGTACCAAAATATTTGTCGAATTTGGCTTCGTAATGACCTTTGGTGGCATGTGGTGGCAACAAGAACGTGCCGCTAGAAACCTTGGTGCCGGCGGGGAAATCATGCCCTTGACCGGCCAACTTTTCAACCAACCACTTCAACGAGTTCAACGGGTTGCCCAGTACTTCACTCGATGCGCCATTGGCCAGTTCTTCGCCATCTTTGGTCAAGGTCGCATGGACATTGGCCAAATCATCAACCGTGAAACTATCTTTGGAGGCTGGCGCATAAACCACGCGACCGGCAACGGCTGAGTCTGAAACCACTAAGTATTTGCCTAACGCTGGGAACCAGTCGGCAAAGCGTGAATCTGGCAATTCAACCGCACCAGAAACGCTGGTTTTCTTCAGCAAATCTTCAACAGTGTCTTCTGGCGTCAACGCCTCGTTAGCCGTAAACACCAATTCGACTTCAAGCAGTGGATCCATCAAATCAGAAAATGGCACGGTTTCGCCAGACTTGACCCAAGAACCTTCAACTTCAGCGCCGTAAAATGGCGAATCAGAATCAAACATTTTTTGCGTTTCTTCTGACGTCAACGAAACTTTGTAGCCCGCAACTGGCTTGTTCTTCAACGCGCTGAAAGCCCATTGTACGCGATAAGCGGAATCATAATCGGTAACTTTGTCATCATAATCGGCCATCGTCAAAGGTTTCTTGGTGGTCAATGCTTGATACAAATCGTTTGCGACAGCTTGTTCTTGTTTAGTAGTTTCACTCATCATATTAGCCTCCATTGGCAGTGCCAAATGTTATTTTTAACACACGGACCTATTCAACTGGGTGGTGTACGCG
>CAKRHU010000276.1 GCA_934339215.1 uncultured Lacticaseibacillus sp. | reverse complement strand
GGCTTTACGTTAGAAGCGCGTTTGCGCGAAGCTGAATTGTTGGCAGACGGCTATCATGATGAAAACCAATACTCACGTTTGAAAAATGATTAACTTAAAAAATTCACGCCGTTCATCGGCGTGAATTTTTTAGTTCGCGGCAATATTCGCCAATAATAATCGACCATCTTCAGCATAGGCCAATGACCACACTTCAGTCACCCGGGTGATCAACGCATCATCGCGAGTTGCGGCATTCGCTTGAGGGGTGCGACTTTCAATCGTGAAATAAGTTTTGGCTTGGGCTGTGACCACCACCTTAGGATGATCGACATCACCATCCCCGGCTTGCGTGTCGATGATTACCAAACCATCCATATGTAAGGTTTTACCAGCATGCACCCACGCGTTGATTTGATGCTGAAGCTGATGTAACCCAACCGGCGTCGCATGTTGGCCTATGGTTTCAACATCTTGTTCCAAGCGCGCCGTTTGAATTTGATAAAACAAGGTTGAAAATTCTTCTGCCAGGGCTTGATCGATTGGCGCCATGGCAATGGCGTGTGCTGGTTGACTTGCGGTTTGTGCGCGACGACGCCACAAATACCACAACACCAACAAAATGACGATCATCAATACCCCGATGCCACCTAAACTGCCGACGCGGCCACGCATCAACATCCGCCGGCCCACCATGCGCGTAACGCGGCCCATCCCCATCACTAACTCAAGCATCAGCCCTCGCCTCCTGTTGTGCATGATCCAACAAGGCTTGCACCCGACTGGCAGGTTGTGCGCCGAAGAAATGGCCAATGATCTGGCCACTTTGTTTGATTAAAACAGTCGGTGCGCTTTTGACACCAATGGCTTCGGCGACTTGAAAATCCTGATTGATCGACAAGGCGACAAATTTGACCACCTGATTCTGCGGCAATTTGGCCAAGTGCGACAACACGGCATCCATCCGCTCACATCCTGGACAAAAATCCATGCGAAAATCGACGACCACTAAACCAGTAGCCGTTGATTTGGCATAATCGAGATCATGGATCAATTGAATGTTGGACATGACGATCGCTTCCTTCACCATTAGTTTACCCCGGAAAAATACCAGCGGCTAGTCAACCAGCCCAAACTTTTCAGCGTTTTGCAGTTTCTTAGGAATTCGATTGAAAAATGACACCTCGAAAATTAATCCTTACTTTGTTGAGGATTTCAGTCAAGTAGACGCTATGTGTCCACGTCGATGCTACACTGAAGGCGTAATCGTTGGTAGGGGGAAACCGATATGAATTCAGCATATCGTCAAATGTATATTTTAAGTCGGTTGACGGAACGGATGCCGATGTCTAAAACCGAACTGGCAGAACACTTTGGGGTATCGGCGCGCACGATTCAACGCGACGTCAGCCAGCTCAATCATTTTTTTGACCAAGAACATGTCGCGCAATTTATTCGCTATGATGCCACCGCGCGCAACTATGTACTCAGCTCAAGTGGCCAGCATTTGTCTGACCGCCAGCTCCTGGTGATCATCAAAATTGTTTTGGCGACACGCGGCTTAAATCTTCTGGAGATGCATGGCATGATCGACGGCTTGCGTGAGTTGGTCACCCCTGAACAAAAAATGATAGTGGATCGCATGGTGTTAAATGAACGCCAGAATTTCACCCCTTTGCATCACGGCCAAGACTTGATCGATTTGATTTGGGATTTTTCGACTTACATTCAAGCCCAACGCACCGTCGCTATTGCGTATACTGACCGGGTGCATACCGCCAGCCAACGTGAAATCATCCCCAAGGCAATTTTCTTTTCCGAAAGTTATTTCTATATCATCGCCACCGACCTCACCAGCAAAATGACGCGCTTTTTCCGAACGGATCGTATTGAGCACTACCATCGCACCAAAGCCGCACCTGTTGGCAGCACCCATAATCAGTTCAACGAAGGCGATTTGCGCAAACATATTCAGTTCATGTATGCCGGGGAACTGGAAACCATCAAATTTGAATTCTGGGGGATCGTTGAAGCCGCCCTTGATCGACTTCCCACGGCTCGTGTCATTGAAACCCGCGAACATTCGGTGATTATCGAAGCCAAAGTCTTCGGCCAAGGCGTCCAAATGTGGTTGCTCAGCCAAGGCAATATGGTGCGCGTACTCGAACCGCAATCTTTAGTGGAAAAAATGATCAAATCCACTCAAGAGACTTTGGCCCTTTATGCTGGACAATTAGGCGCAGGTAGCGATGTGCCGCATTTTAATATCTGAAAAAACGGTGCGCCGATGATGGCGAACCGTTTTGCTTTAGTTACTCCCATAACGTTCATAAGCACAAAACGCTTGATAACCTTGGGCTTGAGCCTGCGCCAAGGTCATGGCTTGCGCGCCACCATAACGTTGTAAGCCTCGACAGCTTGGGTCTTTGTGATAACGTCCCGGAATTGCCGCACTGACATATACTGTTTCACTTTGTGCGGTATTTGGCACTGGGGCATAGTCGTAATGACGTGCACTAGGTGTTTGCGCAGGACGTGGATCAGAGTACGAGTTTGCTTGACGGCTCGCTTCAACACTCGCAGCTTGGCTTTGTGAGGCCGCTACACGATCAGCTTCTGCTTGGCTGGCAGCTGATTGACTTGCCGCGATCGATTCACTTTCAGCAGATTCGCTAGCAGCTATTGATTCACTTTCAGCAATTGATTCAGAAGTTTCATCAACACTTTGAGTATCATCCTCTGATGTTTCCCAATCCTCCCACTCATCCTCATCATCTTCTGATTCATCATCAGAAACCTCGGCCGAGCGTGCTTGTTCAGCTTTGGCTTGAAGTTGTGCAGTCTTCACGCCTAATGCCATAAATAATGCACCAAATAGTAAGACGATCACTGCGACCTGTTTCATCTTAGGCCGCTTAACAAATAATAGAAACGCGCCACCCAAAATACAAATCGTCATCAATCCCATATATAAAAATGTCACTTAAAATATTCCCCCAAAGTTATATTCGTTCGCAAAAAAGACCCGCCTGCATTTGCAGACGGGTCGCCTGGCTCAATGAGTCAGCGTCGAGTCATCAATCGCAACGCACTTGCCTGTAAGTCGTGGCATCGTCTGGGAA
>CAKRHU010000275.1 GCA_934339215.1 uncultured Lacticaseibacillus sp. | reverse complement strand
AGATGGTTACATCGTGCCTGGCTTAGGCGACGCTGGTGACCGGTTGTTCGGCACAAAATAAGTTTTATCAAATGGGACTCAGACAGATCATTGTCTGAGTCCTTTTTTTAACGATGGCACCGGCGTCGCGAGTGGATCTGCTTGTCGCTGGGCGCCAAGCAGTAAACTGCCAAGAGCCCCACGTGATGTTCAGCCTGCCTCTGCGCTTTTATTTCCACACACAGATTTTCTTCGATGATATCACGAGCTTACAGATTGAATACACTCATGTTCAGGTCTTGCTGATCATGCGAAATGTTGCATTGGCTAGCGTTGATATCGTACGTTTCGTAGCCATCAGACGCCAGTGGTACGCTTCAAATCATCGAAACGCGGCTAAAACAGTGACACCTGATGGCGGCCATGTAAAACTGTTGATGCCGGACATCGTTTGGACGATTGCCAAGGCATTGCTTCAAAGTTATGGATTAAGCCTGTAAGTACAGTTGAAAACCGAATTTTGCAACAGGTGAAAGCGAACTTTCAAGTTTAAGCTAAAAATGGAATGTAAGCGCCGCCTTTAACAAGCGGATGGTGATCTCCAAACCCAGCTACGACAATGAGCATCGATGACGGGCCGTCATATGGGCATTTGACAGTATTCGTATAAACGAATAGTATGATGACAAGCAATGAAAAATGTGTTGAAAAGCCAAGTGACAAAATGCCAAAAATGTGACGAGAGTCTTTGTCTTTTCTACCATTTGGTGATAGAGTAATGGTTGTGTTTTGAAGGATAAGTATCCGGACATTCCGCGATTTTAGAAACGATAGTTAATGCCCGACTGTCAATGTTGGTTGACGAGCCCTACATAAGACTATTGCTTCGGTTAAGGAGGTGAATTCTGTGAACGAAAGTTATCCCTACGTTAAATTGTTTGGGCTAACGTTTAATTTGACGAACGACATTGCGATTTTAGCGACAGCCGTGATCGCCTTTTGCTTAGTGTTTTGGCTATCGCGTAAACCGCAGTTGCGTCCCAGTGGTAAGCAGAACGTCTTAGAATATCTCATTGATTTCACGAACGGCATCGTCAAGCAATCTATGCCTGGTCCTGAAGGCAATCGCTTTGGCTTATTAGCATTCGTGCTGTTTTTGTTTATCTTTCTGAGTAACCAAGTCGGCTTGTTCTTACAAGTTGACGTCGGTGGCAAAACCTGGTTCCGCTCACCAACGGCTGATCCTGTGATCACCATGAGCTTGGCCATGCTGGTCTTGTTGCTGTCTCATTACTTTGCCGTTGCCATGAAAGGCTTTGGCGGGTATTTGAAAGGTTACATCTCACCAGTATCGTTCTTGTTGCCGATCAACATCATTGAAGAGTTTACGAACTTCATGACGTTGGCAATGCGACTGTATGGGAACATTTTTGCTGGCGAAGTGCTGGTCTTGTTGATTCGTCAATTTGCGTTTTCAGGTACAGGCGGAATTACGAGTTTGATCGTTGGTTTCGTTATGGAAATGGTTTGGCAAGGGTTCTCAGTATTCATTGGGTCGATCCAAGCATACGTTTTTGTCACCCTTGCGATGGTTTATGTCTCTCACAAGGTAGTTTCTGAATAATAGGAGGAAGAATAATATGCAATACATCGCCGCAGCTATCGCAGCCGGCCTCGCCGCGCTCGCCGCTTCTTATGGTAACGGTCAAGTTATCTCCAAGACTTTGGAAGGGATGGCTCGCCAGCCAGAAGCTTCCGGTGCTCTGCGTTCTACTATGTTTATCGGTGTCGGCTTGATCGAAGCCGTTCCGATCCTGTCTATCGTTGTTGCTTTCATGTTAATGATGAAGTAATTCACGAATTTCGTGAATCGATAGAAGGGAGTGGCTACACATGGCTTCATTAGGTGATATGCTTTTTCTGTTGCTCACCTTCGCCGTGCTGCTGTTCTTAGTGGGGAAATTCGCTTGGGGTCCTGTGACCAAGATGATGAGTGAACGTTCTGACAAGATCAACAACGACTTAGATTACGCAGAAAATGCCCGCACTGAAGCCCAGGCGCTGGCTGAAAAGCGCCAAGCCGAGCTCAAAAACTCCCAGGCCGATGCCGTTAAAATTGTGTCTACCGCAAAACAAAACGGTGAAAAGCAGCGTCAAGAAATCGTCGACGCAGCGCATGCTGAAGTCGCGACTTTGAAATCTAACGCGCAACAAGACATCGCCCAACAAAAAGCTGATGCCTTAAACAGTGCCAAAGATGACGTCGCTGAGCTTTCGTTGGCAATTGCCACAAAGATCATCGGCAAGGAATTAAACGCAGACGATCAACAAGCTTTGATCGATGGCTACATCAAAGGGTTAGGTGATGTCAATGGCAATCACTAATGCCACTGTAGCTCCGCGTTATGCTCGCGCATTGTTTGAAGCGGCTCAGGAAACTGATCAACTTCAAGCTGTGTCCGAAGAGCTCGATTCATTGCGTCAAGTGATGACGCAAAACCCTAGCTTGTTGAGCACATTGACTGCGGTTACGGTCAAGCTCGAAGATAAACAGATATTGATCGATACGTTGAAATCAGAAGCGTCACCTTTAGTGGCTAACTTACTGCAACTCACGTTTGATTATGGTCGCATTGCGGCATTGCCGTTTATCTTTGCAGATTTTGATCAACGTTATGCCGATGCGATCGGTCAACTCGATGCGACTGTCACTACTGCAGTGGCCTTGACTGATGATCAACAACAAGCATTGAGTGCTGCGATTGCCAATAAATTCCACGCCAAGTCTGTGCAAATGACGACTCAAGTTGAGCCGGCTTTGATTGGTGGCGTGAAAGTGCAAACCCGCGATGCAGTTATCGATGGGTCTGTGGCAACGCGCTTAGGGAAACTGCGGGCACAATTGCTCGCGAAGTAACTTGAAAAAGAGGTGAACCGGATGAGCATCAAGACTGAGGAAATCAGTTCTCTGATCAAAAAACAACTTGAAAACTATCAAGATGACCTCGATGTTGAAGAAGTCGGCACTGTTACCTATGTGGGTGATGGGATCGCCCGTGCGACCGGCCTTGAAAACGCGATGGCCAGTGAATTACTGCAATTTAGCAATGGCTCATACGGGATGGC
>CAKRHU010000274.1 GCA_934339215.1 uncultured Lacticaseibacillus sp. | reverse complement strand
GATGAATATCGGTATTATCCAACGCCACTGAACCATTGATGATACGCAAAAAGCCAACCGCTTGTTCATAAGCTTTGGGCCCTAAGCGTGGGACTTTCAACAATTGCTGTCGGTTGTCATAACTACCATTTTCATTGCGGTAAGCGACAATGTTTTCGGCAATTGTTTTGTTCAGACCAGAAATCCGGGTCAATAATTGCGCTGAGCCCGTATTCACATTGACCCCGACGCGGTTAACGGCACGTTCGACGACCGCGTCGACTTGCGCGTCTAAGTCTTTAGCGGGTAAGTCATGTTGATACTGGCCGACGCCGACTGCTTCTGGATCGATTTTGACCAATTCTGCCAATGGGTCTTGCAAGCGGCGGGCAATGGAAATCGCCGAGCGCTGTTCAACATGGAGATCAGGAAATTCATCCCGGGCCACTTGGCTGGCAGAATAAACCGACGCCCCGGCTTCATTGACGATCGCGTAATAAATGTCGCGCGGAATATCACGTAACACTGATGCAACGAATTGCTCCGATTCTCGGCTGGCAGTGCCATTACCGATGGCGATCATCGTCACATGATAGGTTTCGAGCAAGTCACGAAACTCGCCAGCCGCTGCGTTACGCTTGGCCTGAGGGGCTGGTTTATGCGGATAAATCACCGCTTTGGCTAAAAACTTCCCATTTTCATCCACCACAGCTAATTTACAGCCCGTGCGATAGGCGGGATCAAACCCTAACACCACTTTGCCTTTGACAGGGGCTTGCATCAGCAAATTGTATAAGTTTTGGCCGAACACATCGATGGACTGGGCATTGGCTTGATCGGTCAGTTCATTGCGCAATTCCCGCTCAATAGCCGGGCCAATAAAGCGTTTATATGACTCGCGATAAGCATTTTCGATAAAGGCAGTGGCTTGATTTTCTTTGTGATGGCCGATCAGGCGAAAATGAAAATAATTATCTACCGACGCGTTATCGACCACAATTTTCACGGATAAAATTTTGGCTTTCTCGCCGCGGTTGATGGCCAAGGTGCGCGTAGCTGAGAGATGGCGCACGCTGATCTCCGTGTCATAAAATTGTTTGTAAACTTCTTTTTCATCTAAGGCTTCCGCTTTGGGGCGGAGTTTGGTCTTTAACTTCCCAGTGCGCTGAGTAAAATGCCGGATCCAACTGCGATACGTGCTGACTTCGCTGAAGGTTTCCGCCAAAATCTCAGTTGCACCAGCTAATACCGCCGCGACATCTTTCAAGTCTTTTTTAACGTATTTTTTTGCTTCATCAGCCAAGTTTCCTGACGGCAAATGCAAAATCCAGCGCGCAAATGGTTCCAAACCTTGCGCCTTGGCGATCGTCGCTTTGGTTTGGCGCTTTTGTTTGTAGGGCAGATACAGATCTTCAACTTCAGGAAGTTTCGTGGCGGCTTGAATCGCTTTTTTCAATTCAGGGGTGAGTTTATGCAAGTCGTCGATGGCTTTGATCACCGCTTGTTTGCGATCTTGTAATGCCGTGACGCGATTGAAGCTGGTTTCAATGGCTTGAATTTGGACTTCATCCAAACTACCAGTCATTTCTTTGCGGTAGCGTGCAATAAATGGCACCGTGTTGCCAGCATCCATTAAATCTAAAACCGTTTTGACTTGATGCGTTGAGATACCATCAAGTTCTGGTTGCATTAATTTCAATGTTTGTGTATCGATCATGATCATTCCTTTACAAGGCCGAGTCGCCAAAAAATTGCATTGGCGTGAGTCCATTATACCATCTCTGCCGCTCAGCTCTCGCTCAAAAAAATAGCCAAATCGTTGTGAACGATTCAGCCATTCATTTAAGCACTTCTCGTTTGCACCACTTGATTGCGCCCACCGTGCTTGGCAGCGTACAAGTTGATGTCGGTACGTTCGATGAAATCTTTTAACACCACTTCGGCATCGGCAATCGACGAAATGCCAGCCGAAACCGTCAAGCGTAATTGTGGGGCTTCTCGCAACACAACCAAATTTCTCAAGCGCGCGTAATAGGTATCGATTGCGGTACGCACTTGATCATCGTCCAAGCCATAAATCAAAACACTAAACTCTTCGCCACCAGTTCGATAAACGCCAGCATAATAATCCATCGGAATGAAATAACTTTCGACATCTCGAGCGAAGTTGATCAGTGCCTCATCCCCGATCACATGTCCATAAGTATCGTTGATAGCTTTAAAGTGGTCGATATCCATCATCACCAAATGCATCCGGTCGCCATCAGACGCCGCCATTTGACTTTGAAACCAAGCATAATCCTTGCGAAACAACGCTAAGCTCCGCACCCCAGTCAGTTCGTCGTGATTGTTCCCATAGGTCAGCTTTTTGGTTTGCTTGCGCCGATAGCGTAACAACCGGTCGTAGAAATCTGCAACCCCCAACAGCAAAATAAACATGACGGTCACTTGCATGGTTTGCCAAACATCATAATGATGGACAATTTGGGTGATTGTCCAAAGCGTGATGGCCATTAAAGCGGTAAATAAGAAATAACGCCAATGTTTAGCTGTGACCCATTGTTGATAGATATTGATCAATTCCAAACAACCAAACGCAGCCGCCAAGCCGATCATGTCTGGTAAGTTAAAACCCCACCATGGGTAATAACATAAATACACCCCAATCAGCATCACCGCATGAATCTTGGAATTTTTGATCCGAGTGGCGACATAAATCAGTGCCCCATTGCGCAACACCGATGCGGTCATGGCACTGGTGGTGTTGTAATGCCGCAAAATGGCCACGCACAATAACACCAGCCACAAATAAGCTGCCAATAACGTCGCGGAAGACACCGTTTTTTTGAATACCCGTTCGATGGCTTCAGGGCCTAAGGTGGCGATAATGTCGACACTGCCGACAAATCCGATCATAAAAAAGAACATCCAAAATGTTTCATTGATAACAATAGCCATTCAGTTCAACCTTTGCCCCATGATTTTACATACCTCTAATATACCGCTTGCGCTGGGTAAAAACGACATTTTTTTCAATTTTTCTTCAATGATATTGGACATGTACGAAAAACTCACACCAACGCTGGACAAGTTAGACCAATTTCACTATGGTATAACTATTGTATTTTCAGGAAATGGA
>CAKRHU010000273.1 GCA_934339215.1 uncultured Lacticaseibacillus sp. | reverse complement strand
ATTCGGCCCGGCATCCATGGTGGCATAAGCAGGGATACCATCAGCGCGCAGTTGTTTGACGATGGCCCAAGCTTTCAGTGTTTCTGGGGTCCAATAAGTGAAGGCCGGGTCGCTAGCCAAAATCGTGGCGTGCATTTGCATGCTGGATTGTTCGGTTAAATGACCGACTGCTGCGAAATCATTTTGGGCCAAGGCAGTGACCATTTGTTGGGCGGCTTGTTGATTGTGAGTCACCCAAGCAGGGTAGTACGGCGAAGTTTCAACCGTGTTGGCCATTAAGTTGCGCGATGAAATCGGCTTGGGGCCAGCGTCAACGAGCACCACTAACATGGCGAGATTTAAATCAGGTGTTGGCAACGGTTCCGCAAAACTGGTCGCGTCATCTTCGCCGCGATGCCAAATGGCCAAACCGCCGTAAATACTGCGCGTCGCCGAACCAGAACCGCGGCGAGCTAGGCGCGATAAAGCCTGTTGATCTAAATTTAAACCAGCCGCGCGACTTGCCGCCAAGGCGAGGGCTGCATACGCTGAAGCAGAGCTGGCCAAACCGGCCGCAGTTGGCACGTGATTGGTACTTTCAACTCGAGCAAAGGTATTGATGTCAGCCAGATCTCGCACCAAATTTAAAAAAGGCGTGATTTTAGTGGTAACTTGGGCTTGACCATCTAAACTGAATTGATCGGCGGCTAATTCGTCAACAAATTCAACCGTCGTATCGGTATAAAAATCATTCAACGTCAAGCTGACACTATCGGTGTAAGGTAAGATCAACTTGGGGTCTTTTTTGCCCCAGTATTTGATCAGCGCGATATTGGTATGCGCGCGCGCAGTGATTGCAGTCATCAGTTTGTCCTTTCTTCCCCAAAATCATATTGCCAAGTGGCCGTCGCGCCTGCATCGCGCAACGCACGGCGAATGTGGGCGGCATGCGTGGGATCAGTTGCCAAAGCGATCATACAACCACCTTGTCCAGAGCCGGTCAACTTCGCGCCTAATGCGCCATTTTGTTTCGCGGTTTGAATCAGGCGGTCTAAGGCCTCATTAGAAACGCCCAGGGCTTTGAGCTGAGTTTGCGCCTGATCCATTTGTTCGCCAAGTGCTAACAAGTCATCTTCAGCCAAGGCTTTGGCGGCAAAAACTGTCGCCATGCCGATGGCTTCAATACTAGCATCTGTTTGAACTGGATCAGTGGCTAAATGGTCGGCCACTGAGGCCACGGCAATTTTGGTTTGACCAGCGATGCCCGTGTCGGCGATCACCAAGGTGCCATTTTTAGGGAATTGAATCGGCACTGGGGCTTGGCCTTTGACAAACCATTGTGGGCGGTCAGCTGAAGTTGTGGCTGCATCTAACCCACTGGGATTGCCGTGGATCGCGTGTTCGGAAGTCGCCGTCCACTCGAGAAGTTGTGCGCGGCTTAAAGGCGCATCAAAGGCCGCATAAAATGCTCGCACAACGGCGGTGGCACAAGCAGCTGAACTGCCCATACCGCGTTCTGGTGGCAACGCAGAGTCAATTGTTAATAAGAAGCCTTGCTTTGAGGCGTGGAAATGTTTCAACAAAGCAGAGATCAAATCCGCGATCCCAGCGAAATTGGTGTTGGCTGCAGCGTGCATACTGCCAGCGTAAAAACTCGATTGAATGCGTTGATCCGAGTCAGCCGTCAGCGTCGCCGTCAAGCGAATGCTTTTGACAGGCAAGGCGATGGCAGGTTGGCCATACACCACGGCATGTTCTCCGATCAGAATAATTTTGGCAAAACTTTCGCCACTTGCGTTTTTCATGTGTTTACTCCTTAAAATAACCACAATAATCATACCTTAAAGCTAGGCCAGAAACTAGCTTGTGCTAAACTAGAAGTAACAATTATAGGAGGCAGTGTGATGGTGTTACAATTTGTGATCGGACCCGCCAGCAAGGATCATGAACAAGCGATGATCCAACAAATCAAAGCAAATCTTGCCGACCCCAAAGCGCAAGTCTTTTACTTGGTGCCTAACCACGTGAAGTTTGAAGCAGAAGTCAGTTTGTTAAAAGGGCTTAAAACTGGCACCATCGCGGCGCAAAATCGCGTGCAAACTTTTTCCTTTACGCGCATGGCGTGGTATTTTTTGCGCGAATCCCCGATTTTTGCCCAACCGCGCTTAGACACTGCCTCGAATGCCATGTTAGTCGCACGGCTGTTGCATGAAAATCGCGACCAGTTGCGTTTATTTGGCGGCTTGGCCAATGCCATCGGTTTCACCACTAAGCTTGCCAGCCAACTCACTGAACTGCTCAACGGTCGCATTGACGCTGAAACCTTGCAAAAGGCCTGTGACGCTTTGCCTGGCAATGACCGCCATCGCGCCAAGTTGCAAGATTTGGTGATCATGCTCGATGCTTATGAACAAGCAGTGGGGCCTTTTGCCACCAATGCCAGTTTACTTGCGGCGTTAAGTCAAGCCTTGCAACGGCATGATCTCAGTCATACTTATTTTTATTTGGACCACTTCAATGATTTGGCAGCCAGTGAACAGAATTTGGTGGAAACCTTGATGCAACAGGCAGCCCAAGTGACAGTGGCTTTGACGTTGGATGACTTAGAACCAGCTCACACGCCTGATTTATTTTTGCCGGCCAAACGCTTGTATCAGCGCTTAGATGCAGCGGCACAACGCTTAGATGTCGCGGTTTTGCCGGCGATCGTCGCCCCAGATCGCACCTTGTCAAAAGGCATGCACGCGGTTGAACAATTCTTTGTTGCGGACACCAAGCTTGAACCGATCAAATTCAGCCAAGTCGTCCCCAACGTTACGCTGGCCAAGGCGGATTCGCCTTACACCGAATTACGTGAAGTGGCCAAACAGATCAATATCGCGGTGCACCATGGCGCGCGCTACCGCGACTTTTTGGTGATGGCGCGGCATTTGGATCCTTATGCGGACGTGATCGATCCGATTTTTGCGGAATATCAATTGCCGGTGTTCGTCGATCATGAACATCCGATGCAACATCACCCAGTTGTGGCTTTATTAGAAAGTTTATTTGAAATCCAGCGCCATCATTATCAATACGGCGATGTGATCCGTTTGTTGCGTACGGAATTATTGATCCCCAAAGGCATGTCGCCGAAAGCTTTTCGCGC
>CAKRHU010000272.1 GCA_934339215.1 uncultured Lacticaseibacillus sp. | reverse complement strand
TTGAAATCGGTTTCCTCAAACATCTACAAACCTCCTAGACGACGTGTTACAATTTGATTATATGATACCACATGGAGGAAATCACCTTGGCAGAACAAGACCCAACGGACCGTTTGATGCAACAGCTCAATGGCAATCCGCAAACCTTACCAGACCAGCGCCGAATCTACCTGGGCTCACTGAGAGAACGGGTCGCTTTGGCCATCACCAATCAAGAACTAACATCCCCCACGACTTTGCCGACTTTTGTCAATGCACTCAAAGCGTATGGGCAGGACGCAACCTACAAAGTGCTTCTCAATGGAAAAGTTGACGTCACCAAAACTGCCCCCTATATGAAAGCCATCAAAGCCCAAGGACTAGCCTTTACTTTGGTCAATGATGACACTGCCAGCCTTGATTCCAAGCGTTATTTCTTGTTGGTGGTCAATCAACAGGCCATCAACCGCGAAAATATCGACTTACCGGCGCCAGAATCTCAAGCCAAGCCGACCAAACATCGCTGGTTTGATCACTTTTCTTAACGTCAAAACTGGCTAGTGCGCTTGCACTAGCCAGTTTCTCATTGATGATTCGGATCGAAGAATTCCCAAGCAACATCTAACTTCTTCGCCAAGGCCTTGGCCCGGGCAACTGTCGGTGTGCGCGCCGCTTGTTCATAGGCAGCTAGCGTACTCACCGGAATTCCTAACAGTGAAGCGAATTCCCGCTGGGTCATCCCTTGGGCCTTCCGCTTCGCGATCAGCCAATCGCGCATCCGGTTCACTCCAATCTCGTATCCGCTTACTACAAAACTACGTCACAATTAGTGCAACGTCAACTTAAAAATGCCCTAATTGTGGTTTTCTTTCAACTATACAATTTGTATTGTAAGCTAGCATTAATAATGAGGTGAATTTTTTTATGAACGCAGAACGTTTAAAACAACTTCGGACTGAACACAAAGGCTTACGGCAAGTCGACCTCGCCCAATCTTTAGGGATCTCCGCATCCGCCTACTCGTCTTATGAACAAGGCGTCCGCGAACCTGATGACGCGACCAAACGGCGCTTAGCGGATTACTTCAGTGTGTCTTTGGACTACTTACTCGGCCGCACAGAACATCGGGCTACCCCGACGCTGACCGATGTGGATACACAACTGGCCCATTTATTGTCGGAACTCGATGATGGTGCCAGTCAACCGACTTTAGCTGGTCAAAAAATCTCAGGCAATCAACGTAAAGTATTGCGAGAATCTTTAGCGGGTACGTTAAATGTAGCCCGCGCACTCACGCCTCATTCAGTTAAACAATTGGGTCAATAACCCTTCCGACAAATCGCGCTTGGTGCCCATTTGAGCCACGGCATGCGGCCAAATGGCTGGCGTGCCAGTGACACTTAAAATCTCGGCCAAGCCAGTTTTTTGCGGATCGTAGGTTTGATACAAATTGGGGATCACCATATCAACGCCGGCAATTTCTAAGCCCAAAGCTTTGACTGCTTGAACGGCTAACGTTTTATAACCGGCGTCTAAATCATCGGTCACGTCAATGCCATCAGCCCCAAAGCGGGTATTGGAAACGGCTCGCAACAACACTTGATGGCCGCGAGGGACAACTTGATCAGCGCTGACGCCTTGCGCTGCCAACATGGCTTGGGCAGGCTCATCTAACACCACTGGTTGCCACCCCAAAGGCCGGCGCAAATTTTTATGACTGACCAAAGCTGCAATACTGCGCCGCCCATCGCCGACGATATTAGCCGGGGTGACCTCCATGGCCGCGACCACGTGTTGATCTTGAACAAACAAGCGATACACTGCGCCTTTGGCATAAGCTTCGACTAATACCGGCCCAAATTGAAGGGCCTGCGTGAAGGCTTGGCGAAATTCATTCTCACTTGGCGGCAACATAAATACCCGCACCCCTTCGCCATCACGGCCATGCGCAGGCTTGATCGCGATCGCCTTATGAGCAAAGCTGGTGTGAAAATCATGCAATGCTTGAGGTAAATTGGTATAAAGGGCCGCTGGCGGCGTCGGCAAATCATGCGCCGCCAAAATCGCTTTGGTTGCCGGCTTTGATTTGGCGAGTTGCGTGGCAGAATGTGAATTGCCAAACGCCCCGCCAGCGATCACATGATCATTAATTTGTAGCACTGGCGTCGTGTCATCGAGCACGGCGATTTTTTTGCCCATTTTTAACGCCGCGCTTAACACCAATTGATCATCGAGGTCCAACTGCGGAAATCCGGCCAAGTGCACCCCATCATCCGGCGCTTGAATTTGGCGGCGGACGCCTGTTTGCATACTTTGGATCACGCGGACAGTTTCAGGGTCTAAAATGCGCGCGGTCCCCCAATCTGTTAAGTTGTCCGGTAGTGTATTGCCCAAAACACCCCAAAGTGCTGCTTGTAGCCACAATAAACTAGTGGTTTGACTGCCGGTTGAGGTATTGGCCAAAATTGGTACCGTGCTCATTTGCAACCCGAGGATACCTTTAGTCGCCACATCATCGCCTAAAAGCGTTAAATCAAACCCGTGATCAACGCCGAACATCGCTTGCAGTTGCGGCTGCACTTTCCCCCAAGCTAAACTTTCGCGCAAATACCAGCCATTGTGAAATTCTGGGTATTTCGGGGCAGTTTTATTGTCCGCAATCGCTTCAAAAGCAGTGTGGATCAACGCTTCAGGAAAGACCCAAGCTAGCGAATAAGGATGATCACTCAGCTCAGTGTTTTGACCTAAGCGTTCCAAGGTCACAAAAACCGCCGACAATAACCGCGTCGTGTTTCGGAGATCACTGGACCAAGGCAACGTCACCAACAACTGGTCGCCTTGTGTATGCCAATATGGGGATTTCACCAAATCTGGCGTTGCTGGGCCTAATTTCACGGTCATTTTCAGTTGCGTTTGCGGCAACAACCCGACCAAATTGAGTTTATCGATCATTTTTCCATAGTCGTACACGTGAATCATCCGCCTTTTTTACATTGTCATCTTATCGTAACACGCTGACCCTAACATGCAAGTGATCCAAGTTGTGCTATGATGGAAAAAAATCCCCAAAGGAGGCATCTCATGCAACAACCGCTTGCGTTTCGCATGCGCCCGAAAAATTTGGATGAAGTCGTCGGCCAGCAGCACTTAGTCGGCCAAGG
>CAKRHU010000271.1 GCA_934339215.1 uncultured Lacticaseibacillus sp. | reverse complement strand
GCGTGATTCAACAACCATGCCCCTTGGCCGAAGTAGTTGAGCATGAGCATTGCGTAAACAAATGGCCAAGTGCGGTAAATATTACCTTTGCCGACATGCCCCATATCCGAATACAACGCTTCAGCCCCAGTCGTCGCCAAGAAGATACTGCCAAGCAAGAAGATCCCAACTTTGTTGTCTGGGCTGAAAAGCGTGCGAATCGCATAAACTGGCGACAAGGCCTTGAGAATTTCCAAGTGCGAGGTCATATGTAACAACCCAGCAATCCCTAAGAAACTAAACCAGATCAACATCACTGGCCCAAACAAGCGCCCGATGCTGGCAGTGCCGAACTTTTGGATCATGAATACCACTAAGATGATCACAATGACGATTGCCATCACCACATTTTGCGAATTCGAAAAGACAAAACTACCAAAGTGTTGGCCTTTAAGCCCTTCAATCGCAGAAGTGACCGTCACGGCAGGCGTCAGTGTCCCATCTGCCAGCAACGCCGCGCCACCAAGTAACGCTGGCACTGCCAACCATTTGCCGCGGTGGCGCACTAGCGCGAACAGCGCAAAGATCCCACCTTCACCTTTGTTATCGGCGCGCATGGCAATGCCGACATATTTAATGGTGGTCAACAACATCAATGTCCAAAAAATCAAGGAAACCGATCCGATAATATAATCTGGCCGCAACGCCCCGACTTTACCGGCATCGCCGATCACAGCGTTCATCACGTACAGCGGACTGGTCCCAATATCGCCATACACGATCCCCAGCGTGATCAACATCCCCGCTAATGAGACCTTCGACTTTTTCCCCAAAATGGTGCCTCCATGTTCTTCAATGTACTCACAGTCTAATGCGTTAGGGGGTGAAAGACAATCTTCGTAAAATATTGTTTACAAAATCGGTAAAATCTTCTATATTAAGGTCATAATCATGTACAAAGGACGGTCGACCGTGGAAAAATCTTTGATCATGCACGAATATTTGCAGCTTTTGCCGAATGTATTTCAAGACTTCCAAAGCCTTTCGGCAAACATGCCACTTTCCCACCTGCAACTGGTGGTGATCGATATGCTGAGCAGCAGTGGCATCCCCTTACCGGTTAAAACGTTACGCGATCATGTGCAAACCTCGCGCCAACAACTTAACGCTGTTTTGAATACCCTGCAAACTTCCGGCTATATCAGCCGCACCCCAAATCCCGACGATGGCCGCTCAGTCCTCATTGCCTTAACGCCTGCTGGCCAAGATTTAAATCAAGCGCGTTGGGAAACCGTAGCCAGCCGCACCAAGCAACGTTTGACGCACTTATCTGATGAGCAACAATTGGAACTCTACTATTGTTTACACAAACTCAACGGGCTACTGAAGGAAATGAGTGCCACTGACTGACGCCAAGCAAAAAGACCAAGACTGGATTTTGTCTTGGCCTCATTGCTTTAATAGTCGATTTCAGGATCGGTGTTTTCGCCGTTCGTCGTGATCACTCGCTTGTACCAGTAGTAACTCTTCTTGGGGATCCGGCGGAAGTCGCCAACTTGGTCATCATTGCGATCGACATAAACAAAACCGTAACGCTTGGCCATTTGCCCAGTCCCAGCTGAAACCAAATCGATCCAACCCCATGAAGTGTAGCCGATCAAGTTGACACCGTCTTTGATCGCACCCGCCATGGCATCGATATGTTCGCTCAAATAACTGATACGATAATCGTCATACACTTTGTCCGAATCAGTCAACTTGTCAAAAGCCCCGAGCCCATTTTCGACTACCATTAGCGGAATCTGGTAGCGCGAGTTCAATTCATTGAGGTACCAGCGCAAGCCATCTGGATCTGTGGCCCAACCCCAATCACTGTATTTGAGATATGGATTCTTCACACCAGCGCTCATGTTTTGATCGACGCGTTGCTTGGTTGGGTCGGCAGTTTCCACGCTGGAGCTGTAATAACTGAAGGAATAAAAGTCGACACAACCAGCTTTGAGATCTGCCGCATCAGTTTCTGAAATTTCAAGCTTGACGCCATGCTCATCCCAATAACGCTTGGCAAAAGCGGGATAAGCGCCGCGCACTTGGACATCCCCACAGTAGAAATTGATCAATTCATTGGAGCGTTGCGCCAACAACACGTCTTTTGGATCTGGCGTCAATGGATACTTCACTTGCCCAGCGATCATACAACCGATTTTGTTGGCAGGATCGATCTTGTGGCCGATTTGCACAGCGCGCGCACTGGCGACGAATTGATTGTGCAGTGCCAACAAAGCATGTTGAATGCTGTCGTCATCCGTTTGTGGCGCAAAAGCAGCGGCTTGATCAGCGATCGGCAAGCCTAACGAAACATACCCACCTAAGAAAAAGCCGGCATTGATTTCATTAAACGTCAGCCAGTATTTGACTAAGCCTTTGTATTCGGAGAACAAGGTGTTGGCATATTTTTCATAAAAGCCGATCACTTGACGATTCTCCCAGCCACCATAAGCTTCGGTCAAATGATAAGGCATTTCGTAATGAGAGATCGTCACTAACGGTTCGATGTGATACTGGTGGCACAATTCAAACACATGACGATAATAATCTAGCCCCGCAAGATTTGGCTCAGCGTCGTCGCCACTCGGGAAAATCCGCGTCCAAGCAATCGACAAGCGATACACACTAAAGCCCATGCCTGCCATCAACTTGATATCTTCTTCAATATGATGGTAGCCATCTGATGCCAGTTGCGACGGATAATACTCGCCTGGAATTAAAGTCTTGGTGAAGCGCCGCGGGGTATCGACCGTGCCACCAGTCATGTGATCTGAGGTGCTTTCCCCTTTGCCCGCTTCTTGCCACGCACCTTCATATTGATTGGCAGCCACCGCGCCGCCCCATAAAAAGCCTTTTGGAAAATGATTCGTCATCTGTTTACCTCCAAAAAAATTCATCGTGACTATCATCGCACAGTTGAAATCGCTGTCAATTATCTTTTCACGTCCAGCACAAACTGATGAATGGCTTTGGCAATCCCACCGTCATCGTTAGTCGCTGTGACAAAATCAGCATGGGCTTTAGCAATCGGCGTCCCATTGCCCATGGCGACGGCTAAGCCAACTGTGGCAAACATTTGCAGATCATTGCCTTCGTCGCCAAAGCCCATCATTTCTTCTGGCTTGATACGAATGGCGTCACCTAAGGCTTTCAGCGCATTGCCT
>CAKRHU010000270.1 GCA_934339215.1 uncultured Lacticaseibacillus sp. | reverse complement strand
GCCGTGTTAAAAGAAGAACGGGCCCGCTTTTTGGCTGGTGCACAAGCCAAAGGGTACTCGGCTGAAGTCGCGGAAACGGTTTACGATTATATCGACCGCTTTGCCAATTATGGCTTTAACCGCAGTCACGCGGTGGCCTATTCGATGATCGCCTTTTGGTTGGCGTATTTGAAATGTCACTTCCCAACCGCCTTTTTTGCCGCGCTGATGAACACCAGCTTGAGCAATACGGAGAAGTTGCGGGTGTATGTGCAAGAGCTTAAAGATCGCCACGTGCCATTATTTGGCCCAGACATTAATCAAAGTGCGCGGTATTTTACCTTGCAACAACAAGGTATTCGCTTTGGGCTGTCGATGATCAAAGGGGTGCGCCGCGATTTTGTCGAAGCGATCCTGACCGCCCGCAAAAATGGGCCGTTCAAAGATCTCCGCGATTGCTTATCCCGACTTGATGCCAAGTGGTTGAAAAAAGAGACCTTTGCGCCACTCGTTTATGCTGGGGCATTTGATAGTTTTGATGACAACCGGGCTAAAACCTTGGCCAATCTGGATGAATTGATCCAAAGTATTGCCTTATCGGGCAACAATATGGAATTGTTTGCAGTGCTTGCGCCAAAGTCCGTTGAGGTGCCAGATTTTTCCCCAGTCGAGCGCTTGGACCAAGAAGCCGCAGTGCTCGGCGTTTACTTATCAGGGCATCCCGTCGATCGCTATGTGCAAGCGTTGAAGTCTTTCCAAAAGCTGACGGCAGTGGCAGACTTTGAGGCCAACAGTCGGGTGACGACAGTGTTGGTCGTGCGGCGCATTAAATCCATCCGCACCAAAAAAGGCCAAGCGATGGCGTTTATCGATGGGCAAGATGGGACAGGGAGTACGTCAGTGACGGTATTTCCGCAAGTCTTTCAACGCTTGCCAGAATTAAATGCTGGTCAAGTGATCGTAGTGGCTGGCAAAATCGAATCGCGTGATGGTTTACAAGTGCTTGCCGATACAGTGCAACTGGGGGATGACGCATTGGCGCAGTTGCCCAAGGCCAAGTTATTCTTGCAGTTGCCTGAAAATTTCAGTGATCAAGCGAATTTGCTGAAAACGTTGAGTCGTGCGCATGGCCCGATTCCGGTGATCTTGGTGCAACAACCGCACCGCCAAATTACCCAACTCGCACAAAAATTCTGGGTGAGTGGGGAACCACAATTGCTGGCAGAACTGCAAAACCAGCTGGGTTCAGCCAACGTGGTCTTGCAAGAAAAATGACAAGCTGGTGAAAATCTGCATAAAACCGTGTTTTTAGGCGACACGATTTCTGAAAAGTGTTAAGATGAATAAGTATTTGAGATCAAGTCCTTGATCTTAAAAAGATTATGCATGAGGTGAAATGATGAAACGCATTGGGATTATGACCAGCGGTGGCGACGCCCCTGGTATGAACGCTGCGATCCGTGCCGTTGCCCGCAAAGCAATGCACGAAGGCTTGGAAGTATTTGGGATCAACTATGGTTTTGCTGGCTTAGTTGCTGGTGACATTTTCCAAATGACAGCACAATCTGTCAACGACACGATCAAACGCGGCGGGACGATGCTTTACTCCGCACGTTACCCTGAATTTGCCCAAGAAGAAGGCCAACTCAAAGGGATCGAACAACTCAACAAGTTCGGGATCGAAGCCTTGGTTGTTATCGGCGGCGACGGTTCTTATCACGGTGCCCTGCGCTTGACTGAACATGGCTACAACGCTATCGGCTTGCCAGGCACGATCGACAATGATATTCCTTACACTGACTTCACCATCGGGTTTGACACTTCTGTCAACACTGTCGTTGAAGCCATCGACCGTTTGCAAGACACTGCCGCTTCTCACGAACGCACCTTCGTGGTTGAAGTGATGGGTCGTGGCGCCGGCGATATCGCCTTATGGGCTGGTGTTGCAGGGGCCGCATCTGATGTCATCATCCCAGAACATGACTTTGACGTGAAGAAAGTGGCTGAAAAGCTCCGCGCATCCCGTGAAACTGGCCAAAAACACGCCGTCATCGTTTTAGCTGAAGGTGTGATGCACGCCGATGAATTTGCCAAGGAATTATCCGCATACGGCGACTTCCAGTTACGTTCCACTGTTTTAGGTCACGTTGTTCGTGGTGGTTCTCCAACTGCCCGCGACCGTGTCCTTGCTTCTGAAATGGGTGCTTACGCCGTTGAGTTATTGCTCGAAGGCAAAGGTGGTTTAGCCATCGGGATCCAAAACAACAAGTTGGTCAACCACAACATGCTTGACCTATTCGACGCAAAGCATGAAGCCCAATTAGATCTTTATGATCTGGCTCATGATTTGTCCATCTAATTTCTGTTTAAACTGACGTCCAGTCATTTTAAAAAAATTGTCAAAGGAGCGATTTCTTTTATGAAAAAAACCAAGATCGTTAGCACGCTTGGACCTGCATCAAACAGTACTGATATCATCGTTAAGTTGATCGAAGCGGGGGCTAACGTTTTCCGGTTTAACTTCTCTCATGGTGACCATGAAGAACATTTATCCCGTTTAAACATGGTGCATGAAGCAGAAAAGATCACTGGCAAGACTGTTGGGATCATGCTTGATACCAAAGGTGCTGAAATCCGGACCACTGTCCAAAAGGGCAAGAAGTTCGAATTACACACTGGCGACGTGATGCGTATTTCCATGGATGACTCCATTGAAGGCACCCCTGAAAAGATCGCCGTTACTTACCCTGGTTTGTATGACGATACTCATGTTGGTGGCCACGTTCTGTTTGATGATGGTTTGATCGACACTTTGATCACCGAAAAAGACGACGCCAACCGCGAATTGGTTGTCGAAGTTGAAAACGGTGGGATGCTTGGCTCCCGTAAAGGTGTCAACGCCCCTGGTGTCGGCATCAACTTGCCTGGTATCACCGAAAAGGATGCTTCTGACATCCGCTTCGGTTTGGACCACGGCATCAACTTCATCGCCGCATCCTTCGTTCGTAAGCCTCAAGATATCTTGGACATTCGCGAATTGCTCGAAGAAAAAGACGCCCTTAACGTCCAAATCTTCCCTAAGATCGAATCTCAAGAAGGTATCGACAACTTCGATGCTGTCTTGAAAGTTTCCGATGGCTTGATGGTTCCTCGTGGTGACATGGGTGTCGAAATTCCATTCGAACAGGTGCCACTCGTTCAAAAGACCATGATCAAGAAGGCTAACGC
>CAKRHU010000269.1 GCA_934339215.1 uncultured Lacticaseibacillus sp. | reverse complement strand
TGATACCAGTGGTATATGCCGTTAAGCCGGCCACCGCCATCGGCAGTTGTGACGTTTGTTGCGTCAGCGTTGAGATGCCAGCGGTTAATTCACCGGATTTGTCAGCTAACTGCGTGGTGCCAGCATTGATTTGCGCCACGGCGTTGGTGTATTGGCCTAAACCATTTTGCAAGGTGTTGGCACCAGTGGCCAATTGCGTGGTGCCGCTGTGCAATTGGTTTGAACCAGAAATCAATTGGTCAGTTCCTGAAATCAGTTGCTTGACGCCATTTAGTCCGCTTTGCATGTCAGCAGACGCCAATTGTGATTGGGCGGACTTTAAACCGCTGTTGATTTGCGAAATGCCTGAGTGGGCTTGATCCATACCAGTTGTGACGGTGTTCAGTTGCTTTTTGACATAAAGATCTGAGATTTCACTGCCGCCTGGTTGGGTCACTGAGGTCACGGTTTTAATGTCAGGATCTTGTTTGAGTTTGCGCGTCAGTTGATCGATCACTTTCAGCGTTTCATTGTTGTTGAGTTTGTGATCGGCTTGAATATAAATTGTGGATGGTTCGGCAGTCCCTTTGGAAAAATGCTTTTGAATCAGTTCAAAGCCTTGTTTGGCAGGGGCGTTATCGCTTAATTCCACCACGGTGTCGTAATTGAGATCGTTGTTGTAAAGTAAGGCGACTGGTACCGCGCACCCGAGCATCAATAAAATGGCGATGAGCGGATGTAAGACTGATTTAGCAGATAACCATTCCCAAAGTTTGGAGTGGCTTGCACCAGAGAGGTTTTTCACTGGCCAAAACATTTTGTCACCTAAAGTCGCCATGAAGAAAGGATTCAAGGTCAACAACACCAAAAGCAAAATCGCGATCCCGACTGCGACGCCGACTGCGGAGCGATAAATTGAGAACTTGGCTAAGCCTAAGACAGAAAAGCCGATCAAAACCGATGAGCCACTATATAAAATCGTGTGGCCGGCGACTTTCACTGCCTGCTTTGTGGCTTCAAGTTTATCAAGGCCTTGGGCGAGCTCTTCTTTAAACTGGTCATACAATAAAATGTTGTAGTCAGTCCCGATCCCAAACAAGATCACGACCATAAAGGCTTGCGTGAAAGCTGACAGCGGAAAGCCGAAGTGTTTGACCAAGTTCATTACGACACTTAAACTCGTCAACATCGCCACGCCGACAGCCGTCAAGGAAATCACTGGGACGATCGGCGAGCGGAAGACGATGATCAACACCACGAAAATGAAAATCGCCGCGATCACTTCTGTTTTTTGAATGCCGGCTTCCGTGGCTTCATTGAAAGACTCGTTTAAAATATCGCCACCGGTGACGGAAGTGGTCACATTGTGGGTTTTGACGGCTTGGGTCAATTGCGTGGTCATCGCTTGGACGGAGGTATTTTTGCTGACCATCAGCTGCACGATTTGAGTGGTGCCATCTTTTGAAACCAGTTGCTTTTTGGCTTCGGCGTTGTCGCTTGGCGCCATGATACTGGTGATGTGATAACGCGATTGGTTGTTTTGCAGTTTCTCAATGGTGGCGTTGATGCTGGTTTGTTGGGCGTGGGTCAGTTTGTCATCACCATTGCTGAAAACCACGGCGACTTGGCGTGCATTACTTTGACCCTTGCCCCATTTATTTTGAATGGCAGTGGCCACTTGGCTTTGCATGTTGGCCGGGATCGTGGTGTTGCCGTGATCGCGCACCAAAGTGGTGATGTTGGGCATGCCGATCATCGCGGCTAAGCACACCACGACCCAAACGATCAAGGCGGCGCCATGGTGTTTGAAGAACTTTTGCATATTGGGGATGGCCTCCTAAAGGTGGAAAAGTTGCGTGGCGTTGTCAGTCAAGATCTCGCGCTTCAATTCTGGGGTCAAAATGTCTGCGCCATTCATCATTTGCACGATCATGTCTAGCATCATCGGCACTTGTTGGAGCTTTTTGAAATGCTCATAGAAATGATCGAATTTATGAGCGGTGGCGACGAGTTGCCGCTTTTTATCCGCTTTGGGATCTTCAGCATTGGTGATCACACTGAGCAGTTGCGTCGATAATGTCGCGCTGGTATAAGGAATGTCGCTGCCATATAAGATATGTTTTTCATCAGTCAACGTCATCAGCATCGGCAGCTGACGCGGGAACACGGCACCGGCAGTATCGAAGTAAACATGCTTCATCGCCGCAAACATATCCGATTGATATTGTTCTTTGACAAAGGTGGCGTCGCGATCAGCGAGGATGCCTAAGAAGGCACCGGCGTGAGGCACGATCAGTTGAATGTCAGGGAAGCGGTCGAAGAAGTGATACTTCAATAAATTCATGAACGTCATGGTGGTATCGATGAAAAAGCCCATCAATGGCGTCGGCATGTCGATATTCACGTTCATCGGCAAGGCGGCTGGCTGATTCGGATGCAAGGCGACGACGGCATGCGCGTCATTGAGGTGTTGGTACACTTCATCAAAAATCGGCGTCCCAAAGTAAATGCCACGGGTGTTGGTTGGCACGGTGAAGCCGCGAGCACCGTGTTTCAATGCCCAATCGATTTCTTCAACCGATTCGTTGGTGTAAGGCAACGGAAGGGAGGCTAAGTAGCCGAGCTTGTCTGGATGGGCGATACTGAGTTGTTCGCCTTCACTGTTTGATTGCCGCGCAATTTCTAAAGTTTCCGCTTTATCGCCGAAGTTGAAATGTGGGGAGGATAACGAAAGTAGCGAGTAGCTGATATGGTTTTTGGCCATAAAATTCAATGTAGTTGATGGCTTCCAAGCAGGCGTTGGCCAACCATCTGGATCACCTGGAATGTGGCGGTTTAATGCATCGGTATAAATTTTAGGTAAGTAGTGCGTATGAACGTCGATAATGTCTGACATGATAAATCCCTCTTTTTTGAAATGAACACGCTGTTGATTACAATGCTTAGATTACGACCAGCGGCATGGGGGAACAATAATCAAAATTTTCAGAACTGTTGAGTTAAATGTCATGTAACGTTGAAAGCCTGATGGCGTCGGAATTTTAGCTCAACACGTTGTTGATTTAATTTTTTCAATCCGGCATACTAAAGGCGAAAAATAATAGGAGCGTGTCGTCATGCATCAAAAAGTTGTCGAAACCGAAGCGGCAATTCAAGCAGCTTTCATCGAATTACTGCAAACCAAAGCCTTTGAAAAAATCTCTGTCAGCGACATCACCAAACTAGCCCACAT
>CAKRHU010000268.1 GCA_934339215.1 uncultured Lacticaseibacillus sp. | reverse complement strand
GAACATCTATTTACCGAGAAATTAGGTGAGGGTATCAGTCAAAACCAAGCTGATATTTTTCACCTTTTCTAGTTTACATAATATATATTATACGAAGTAACGTAACCGGAGTTAATCCAAGGCAGTTCACTTGGATTATCCGATTTAAACTAAACTCGCGCAAACCGATTTGACGCGCGCTGTGCACCCCCAATTCAAGCCAAGAGAATCTTCGAGTCATCAAGCTCGACTATCCAATTCACCTCGTGCGCTCACAACGCGCTGTGACGTCCGCAAGCTTGTTTTGCTGAACAACGTGACGTCAAACAACTTTCTCGTGCAGATTTCGCCGCACACTAAAAAACGTCCATAAACGCTGATCTGCGCTTAAGGACGTTTTGCTCGTTAATCGACTGAATTGAAGCTGGCGATCGTTTTGGCATCTAACCGCCGTAACAGTTCATTGACCAAACTGGTTGACGCTTGGAAATCACTCAATGCTGTGTAATTATACGCCGTGTGCTCATAACGCACTGGAATTCCAACAACGATCGTTGGCACACCTTGCCAATAACCGATCGCGGCACCATCTTGGCCGCCACCAGTCCGCACGGCACGCGTATAAGGCAGATGCAGTTCATCAGCCAAATCGGCGGTAAACTGCTGAAATGCTGGATTGGCGATGTACGTGGTATCCAAATCGCGCAGCATTGGACCAGCTTTCAAGCGTGTTTGACTCAGCCAATCCGGCTCAAAGGTGTCGTCACACGGCACACCTTCATATACGATCGCTAAGTCTGCTTGAATTTTACGCGCAGTCACATACGCGCCACGCAAGCCAACTTCTTCTTGCGTGGACAAACCAGCGACCACATCCACATTCAAGTCCTCGCCATGCAAAGTGGCTAAGGTATCGACCATGGCTGCCACGCCGACGCGATCATCAAAAGCTTTGCCAAAGAACATGCCATGCGCATCGTCGTAAGTACATGCCACATCTGGCACGATCGGACAACCAGTGTCGATGGCATAGTCATTAATGGTTTCTTCGCGACTGGTACTGCCAACGTCGACACTCATTTCGGCAATGGTTGGGACGGCATTGCGTTCTGCAGCCGTCATAAAATGTGGTGGCTTAGTCGCCACAACGCCTGGAATATATTCGCCACGACGATTGCGGACTAAGACCCGCATGGCCGGCACATTCGTTGGCACAAAACCGCCGAGCGTCACGAACTTCAACAAGCCACTCGGGCGCACGGCTTGCACTAACAAGCCGACTTCATCAGCGTGCGCGTCAAGTTGAATGACAGGGCGCTCCCCTGTATTCCCCTGTCGCTGGGTAATCGCGTTGAACATGCCGTCGATTGTTGTGGTGCCAAAGTCTTTAACCGCGTCACGGAAAGCTCTGATCACTGGTTGTTCAAAGCCGCTGGCGCCAAAAGCGTTTGAAAATTTGATAATGCTGTCGATTTGTTGGGCTTTTTCCATCGATTTCCCCTCCTATATCGAAAAAGCCGCGCGTTAGGCGCGACTTCAAAGACTCGATTAAGCTTCAAAAGCCTTTTGTAATGGTGGGACCACTTGCTTCTTACGCGATACCACACCAGGCAATGCCAAACGGCCATCAGCGTCGAACTTGCCGCCAAATGCTGCTTCAAGCTTGTCTTTACCAACACCAAAGGCCAAGCCTGTGGAGTTGGAGTTCAAGATGTCAGTTGCAACTAATAAGAATAAGTCGTAGCCGTTCTTTTCGCTTTCAGCTTTCAAAGTGGCTTCGATATCTGCTTGGCGCGCATAGATTTCTTCCAGATCGACCACGTTGACTTGGCCGATGCGAACGGTTTTGCCAGCCATGTCGAAGGACTTGGCGTCGCCTTCAGCAATATCTAAGTCAGACTTAGCCGCCAAATTCGTGCCGGCTTTCAACATGTTCAAGCCGTATTCTTGCAAATCAACGCCGGCGATCTTAGCCAATTCTGGCAAGATTTCGCGTTCGAGATCCGTAGTGGTTGGGGATTTGAGCAATAAAGTGTCAGAAATAGCACCAGACAACATCAAACCAGCGATTTGTGGGGTGATTTCAAACCCATTTTCTTTGTACATCTTGTAGATGATGGAGTTGCAAGAGCCCACTGGTTCTGCACGGATGAACAAAGGTGCAGCCGTTTCGAAGTTGGCAAAACGGTGGTGATCCACAACGGAAACGATCGTGGAATCTTTGCGATCAGCTACAGATTGTTGGGCTTCGTTGTGGTCCACTAACATCACGTCAGCGCCATTAGCAGCGTCGATCACGCGTGGGGCTTGAATCTTGAAGGTATCCAAGGCGAATTTGGTTTCGTCGTTTGGTGTGCCTAAAGCGACAGCTTCAACATCCGTGTTGCCGGATTGACGCTGAAATTCAGCCCAAGTGATGGCGCTGGTGATTGCGTCAGTATCTGGGTTTTGGTGTCCAAAAATCAATGTCGTCATTAGTTATTGCTCCTTTAATTGAAACGATTTTCTCATTACTCATTCAGTTTAACACGGTTTTCTTTCACCCGCGATAAATAATCTGAATCTTGGAAATATTTGTCAAACGATTCCAAAAATTGACTGATGCGTGGGATGCCATCTTTGCCTTTGCGGTAAACAAACGACAATTCAAAGTTGATCCCAGGCTCAAAGGTCGCCGCATAAGCATGGATCTGGTCTTGATGGGCTTGATGGAAACTATTTGGCAAAGCCGTGTTCACGCCAGTGCGGTTGATGAATTGCATCAGCTGATATGGTGTGGTGAATTGCGCGACGGATTGCGGGTCATTGACCAGTTTGTTCTTGAACTTTTCGTGAATGAACTGATTCAAGAAGTACCCTTCTGGATACGTCACCCAAGGTTGGGCAATCGTTTCAGATAACTTCACGCGCTTGCGGTGCGACATTTGTTCATCATGATGGAGGAATACCAGTGATTCATCGATGATTTTCTTGGTCGCATATGGATCCCAATGCTTGATGGTTTCATCGGGTAAGTACATGATAGCCAAATCGATTTGGTTGTTTTCTAGCTTATCCCAAATTTCATGCCGGGTCATCATCCGCAACGTGACTTGGACTTGCGGGTTGTGCTCATAATAATCGGCGATAAATGAGTTGAAAGCCGCGTCTTCAATCGATGCCAACAAGCCGATGCTGATTTTCCCGTTAGAGGCATCAGACGCTTCTTGAATGCGATCTGTGGCTATGTTTAAGAC
>CAKRHU010000267.1 GCA_934339215.1 uncultured Lacticaseibacillus sp. | reverse complement strand
AAATGATCCAAGACTACTTAGGCGCCGAATCCTTGCAGCCATTAGGTTCGGTTTATAACAAAGGTGACGGGGTGCTGTTAGGCCAAGAAGTTGGCGCAGATCTCTGGCACATGCACAACTATGAATCCCTCGGCTTGACCATTCGCAAACCTGCCGGTACTCGCAGCAAGATCTTGTTTGCTTGGACCACGATGGCTGCCGGTTCTGCTTTTGTGATCGGCGATGATGGCACGCGTTATATGAATGAAACTGAAGCCAACCGCCATGGTCACTTGTATGATCACGGCACTTGGCGGATTCCGGCTAACAACGCCCATCCTTATTTGATTTTTGATGCGGCTAAGTACCAGGAATTTGCTGAACAAGCGCCTGACTGGCTTGATGGCTTAGCGCATGCGGATAACTTGGCCGATCTCGCAGACATTTTGCACGTGCCTGCTGAAAACTTGGCAAAGACCCGCGCTCGCTTTGATCAATTCGCCAATAACGGTGAAGATCAAGCCTTTGATCGTGATGCATCCACGATGACGGCTTTAGGCAACGGCCCATATTACGCCTTGGCTTTGCGTCAAAGTATGTTGAACACGCAAGGCGGCCCACGTCGCAACGTCCGCACTGAAGTCCTCGACACCACCGGCAATCCAATTCCTCATTTGTATTCTGCTGGGGAACTCGGTGGCATCTCGGCTAACCAATATCAAGGCGGCAACAACTTAGCTGAATGCTTGATCTTTGGTAAAATCGCAGGGATGAACGCGGCTCGTCCTAAGGCTGATAGCCCAGCAACTACGACTGACGCCACTAGCGGTACCAGTGCCCATCAACAAACTTCCGCCTTTGGTTCAGATTTAGCCGCAGCGCCAAAGACTTACACCACTGGCGAGAACCAATACATCGGCCGCTCCTCCGCCGGTATGGGCAATGAAATCGTGGTGCGGGTCACTTATACTGATGGTAAAATTCAAAACATCGAAGTCTTGCAACAAAATGAATCCGGCGATTTCGGTTTGAAAGCCATCCAACAACTCCCTGATGAAATGGTGAAAGCCAACTCCACTGATGTTGATGCCGTTTCTGGTGCCAGCGTTTCCAGCAAAGCCCTTAAAGAAGCGGTGCAAGATGCTTTGAAGCAAGCCCAAAAGTAAATCTGAAACCCCGAAAGCTTGGCCAAAATCTGGTCAGGCTTTTTTGTGTTGAATTTGTCAAAAATGATTTCCTGACTTTTTGCGTAATCTATATAAGACGGGTAAAATGGATAAGACAGAAATGGAGGGGTTCGATGAACGCGCAGGCACTGGCGATTTTACAAGAGAAATTCGGCTATCCCGCTTTTCGCCCGGGGCAAAATTTGGCGATCACCCAGATCTTAAACGGGGAAAACACCTTAGTCGTCATGCCGACGGGTGGCGGGAAATCGCTGTGCTATCAGATCCCAGCTTTGGTGTTGCCAGGGTTGACCTTGGTGGTGTCGCCGTTGATCGCCTTGATGAAAGACCAGGTGGATGCCTTGCACGAAAATGGTATCGATGCGACTTACATCAACTCCAGCCTTACTTATCAAGAAGCTGAAAATCGCCTCACGTTAGCGGCTCAAGGTGCCGTTAAAATGCTATACGTCGCGCCAGAACGTCTAGACCAACCCCAATTTCAAGCCGAACTGGCCGGATTGAACATTTCCTTGATGGCGGTGGATGAAGCCCACTGTATCTCGCAATGGGGGCATGATTTCCGACCGAGTTATTTGAACTTGCAACAAGTCGCCGAAAATCTGCCGAGTCATCCTACGATTGTTGCGTTGACGGCGACTGCCACCACCCGCGTTGCCGAAGATATTTGTGAACGCTTGGATATCGATCAGCACAACATGGTCAACACCGGCTTTGCGCGGGAGAACCTCGCGTTTAACGTGGTGCGCGATCAAGATAAAGACGTTTATTTGACTGAGTATTTGAAACTCAACCATGACCAATCCGGGATCATTTATGCGTCGACGCGTAAAGAAGTGGAGCGCTTGTACAACTTTCTGGATCATAAACATCTTTCCGTCACGAAGTATCACGCCGGTTTATCCGAAACAGAGCGCGCGCAAAATCAAGAAGACTTCCTATATGATCGCAAGTTGATCATGATCGCCACCAACGCGTTTGGCATGGGGATCGACAAATCAAACGTCCGCTTTGTGATCCATGACCAAGTGCCAGGGGATTTGGAGTCTTATTATCAAGAAGCTGGCCGGGCAGGACGTGATGGCTTGCCGAGTGAAGCGATTTTGTTGTTTGCGCCACAAGACTTGCAGATCCGGCATTTCTTCATCGATCAATCTGATGGCGATGAAGCATACAAGCAACATCAATATCTGAAATTGCAAACCATGCAGCAATACGGCAACACCGGCGATTGTTTGCAACAGTTCATTTTGCGCTATTTTGGCGAAAAGTCCGCGCCATGTGGTCGCTGTTCGAATTGTTTGGATGAACGCGAATTGGTAGATGTCACCGTCGATGCGCAAAAAGTCTTATCCTGTGTCGTCCGCTTGCATTCCCGGTTTGGCAAAGGCGTGGTGGCGCAAGTTCTAGGTGGCGCCAACAATGCGCGGATTCGCGAACTGCACTTATCTGAGTTGTCCACTTATGGTTTGATGGCCGCGCAAACGCAAAAAGAAATCACTGGCTTTATCGATTTTCTGGTAGCCAGTGGGTTGTTAGCGGCAAATGGCGGGCAATATCCAACCATCGGCTTGACGGCTAGTGGCGTCGCCGTGTTGAAAGGGCAACAAAAGGTTCAACGTAAAATGGCCGCCAAAGCCAAAGCGACGCTCGCAGTGGATGATGACTTATTCCAGCACCTGCGCAACTTGCGGCGTGAGTTGGCAGAAGCCTCTGGCGTGCCGCCTTATGTCATTTTCTCTGATCAAACCCTCAAGCAATTGGCTGCGGAAAAGCCGCAAGATCGCTTGGGCATGTTAAAGATCAAAGGCATTGGCGAACACAAATTGGATAAATACGGCAAGCAGTTCTTGGCAGTGTTGCAAGAAGCATGATTTAGGCTTGAAGGGCACGACATACAATCGATAAAATCTGTGGGCAGAAGTGAAAAGTGTCGAGGCGGGCCGAACGTCATTGCGTTCCACGTCCAGTTCGCCAGAACGCTTTTCAGCGGAGTACACAGATTTTCGTGTCGTGAGGCTTTATGTCAGGTTTAATATTAGGTATGAT
>CAKRHU010000266.1 GCA_934339215.1 uncultured Lacticaseibacillus sp. | reverse complement strand
GTCCCATTTTATTATTTGGATTATACGATCGCACAAGTCGTGGCGTTTGAATTCTGGCAACGCTTCAACGTCGACCACGATCCCAAAGCGTGGGATGATTACATGGCAATGGCCAAAGCCGGCGGTTCGCAAACGTTGATGGAATTGATTCAAACTGGCCATTTGCGCTCACCGTTTGAACCGGCAACGTTAAAAGATACGTTGGATGCGGTTCAAGTTGCCCTTGATGCTGTCGATGATGCCCAACTCGATCACGATTAAAAAATCGACGTGGCCGAGTCGTCATTCTAGATTTCGACACAGTCGCGTCTCATCAGGCAGCGCCATGCATACAAATGCCCCTGTACCGCGGTGTAAAATCAAGCCGTGGCACAGGGGCACTTGTATTTTGAGTGACACCTTTAGCGCGGAAGTCTCAGCGTCGTCAATTGTTTACAACAAATTCCGATCGATATGGGCGGCATTTAGCACTGCATCTGGTTGCATCACCACTAACTTACCGCCAGTGTTGCCTGCCTCCAGTAACTCATGGCCGTGCCGGACGCCAGCCAAGGTGAAAGGTAAGCTTTCGCCGATGGTCATCGACAAGCCCCAAGACCGAGCGGTTGAAACTAACGCGGCCAAGGCCACATCAGTTGGGGCGAGTTTGGCCAAGCCGAGATTTTGATAGTCACCGTCGGGCACTGAAACATACGCACTGGTCAATAATTTCCCACCGCTTGCGACTAACCGTTGGGCTAGTGGGGTGGCCGCGCCGTTAAAGCGCACGTTAACGACAGTGGAATAATGATGCGATTGAAGTGCTTGGGCTTCAATGTCGTCTAAAATCACATCGGCGCCTAGGGCTTTAAGTTGATCGTGATGCGCCAAGCCAGCAATGGCCACCACATGCACACCTTGCGCTTTGGCGAGTTGCACTAACACACTGCCGATTCCTCCGCCGGCTCCGATAATCACGAGAGAATCATGTTGGTGTAAATCCAGCTGCGTTAAAATCGAGAAAGCAGCGATGCCGACTAAAGGCAATGCGGCAGCGGTCATAAAGCTGATGGCGGTTGGCTTTTTAATGATTTTACTGGTGCTTGCAGTGACAAATTCGCTATAGCCACCGATCGGGCGATAATTGATCACCACATCGCCTAAGGCATAATCACTGACGCCTTCGCCAATTGCAGAGACGCGACCCACCACGTCTGAGCCTGGTACGATCGGGAATTTCAACGGTCGGCTCGTCTGCTCACCCCGCCGCAAACTGGCATCATACGGATTCAGTCCAAACCCTAAGACTTCCAGTTGGACTTGGCCTGCTTTGGGTTGTGGGGCTGGGGTATTGATCGTGGTGAAGGCGTTGGGATCTCCAAAATGTTCAAAACCAAAACGTTTCATTTGTTTTCCTCCTCAACAATGGTGTTTAACCAACGCGCAGTGGCGTTGAGTTCAGCTTGGATCAAGGCGTGTCCACGACGATGTGAATACGTGGCGACCGCGGCAAAAGCATGGGTGAATTGTGCTTGTAGCTGGGCAAAGTTTTCTTTGCTACTGTAAGGATCGCTGCTACCATGCGTCAACCACACGCGTGTATTGATCAAACGACGCGTGGGGGCCATTGGCGAAATCGATACGGGATGCAAGAGCATTGCATCGCGCCACGGCACCACTTGATGCAACATGGCGAAAGCCGCGATGTTGGCGCCGTTGGAATAACCGAGGACGATGGCGTGCTTGGGGTCGCGATGATGCATCGCCAAGAGTTGCGTCAACTCACCAGACAGCCAAGTGGCTTGGCGGCTTGCATCCTCTAAATCAAAACTGCCATCTGGTGTGTGGGCGAAATATCGGGCTTGATCATTTTCGACAATGCGACCGCCTAATGCTAAGCGGGCCGCTTGTGGGGCAAGAAATTTAGCGATCGGCAGCAAATCTTGTTCTGAGCCACCGGTGCCATGCAACAAAATTAATGTTGTCGCACTGGTTCCCGGTTCAAAAATCGTCATTTACCCAGCCTCCTTCAAATCTTGGTAAGTTTGCCAAAAGCTTGGCGCGTTGGGGCACTAAAAATGGTGGTAAAGCCAGCCGCTGTCCGGCGGTCGCCTCAGGCTCATCTTGGAAAAATCCCGGCCCTTGTGTGGCAATTTCAAACAACAGTTGCGGACTAGGCCTGAAATAATCCGATTCAAAATAAAAGCGATCGACGATGCCTGATTGTGGCAGGTCAAATTTGGCCAAATGGGCGACCCATGATTTTAAAGTGGCGCTATCTTCGGTGCAAAAGGCGACGTGATGCGCCATACCATAACCGCTTTGGGCCAGCGGCAAATCAGGTTGCAGGTCTAAAATTAGTTGTTGACTGTGACCACCGGCACCTAAAGCAAATAGTTGTTTAGTGCCTTCAGTCGCCAGCAAATGAAAACCGAGGATTTCTGTCAACACGTAAGCCAAATGTTCAGCGTTGACAATTGTGATGGTCACCGGGCCTAAACCACCGATTGCCATGCTTAAGGGGACAGAACTGTTGACCCAAGGGTGGTTGGGGGCTGGCGTTGGGTCATGCAAGTCTGACAACAGTTGATAAACTTGGCCGTCAGCGTCGAGAAATTCTAGCCCCGCATCCCCGAATTGCGTCACCCGAGTCGATTCAATGCGTGCTGCGGCCAAGCGGTCGGCCCATTGCAACAAGGCGTCGTCATCTGGGACCCGAAAGCTGATCTTGGCGATCATGTTCGTGCCTCGGACTGCAGGTTGTTGATGCGGGAAAAAGAAAAAGGTCAGATCGCTCCCGGGAGTGCCCACGGCATCGGTGAAATAAAAATGGTAAGTGTCGAGCTGATCTTGATTTACCGTTTGTTTGATCAATCGCAATCCCATCACTTGAGTCATTAACTTATAGGTGGCTTGCACATCACTGGCCATGGCGGTCACGTGATGCATGCCGAGCATCTGTGGTAAGCGCATGGTGAAGACCTCCTTTTTCCTTTAACTTAAGTGTACACGCTTATTTTCCAAAAGGCGATTTTCACGTCTTGCATCGGTGTGCAACACCTTTTATCTTTGTTATAATAAGTTAGATATGCAAAGAAACGGAGGCCCATGTGTGGCAGTAATTAAACCAACGTGGCTGGTGCAAGCGGTGTATGGACTGACACCTGCGCACTTGCAACAACAAGGCATCAAAGCCGTATTGTGTGATTTGGATAACACCTTGATTGCTTGGAATAATCC
>CAKRHU010000265.1 GCA_934339215.1 uncultured Lacticaseibacillus sp. | reverse complement strand
AGTGCAAGCTTATTTGCATTTGAAGTCCAACGGCCATTACCGGCGCGAATTGACGATTCAAGGAGATTCTGTGCGCACCATCGTGGATTCTGGAACTTACTCTGGCAACAAAACCTACAAGCTGAAAAGCCATCAAGCGGTAATTTTCACGTATGCCAACAAAGATGCCCAACGCCGCCAAAATGCCAAAGCGACCACGCAATACGGGAGCAACTATGCGGCTTATCCGAGCTATTTGAAAACGGTGTTGAACAATCGTGTTTCCAAAGCCACTTATCGTTATGTCGACACGACTTTGAACTTATCGACTTCCTCACATTCAGTGCCAACGATTCAAAATTCGATCAACGATCAAGCTGACGCAACAGGTGACGCTGAGCCATCAAGTGATGCAGACACTGATGACACAACAAGCAGCACTGACAATACCGATGACAATACCGACGATTCATCTGACGGTGATTCCAGTACAACCAAGATGACCGTCGCAAAAGCCCAAGCAATCGTCGCGCAACAATACCCGAGTGCAGATTACAACATTACCGCCATGGGTCAAACTGGTTCCAACTTCACCTTTGTCGTGATCGATCAAAAGACCCATGATAACCAATACGTGACCGTCAATGGTGACGGCGAAATTCAATAACGAAACCGAGTCGAGGCGCTTAAGCGTGCTCGACTTTTTAGATGACGCCAAAATTGTTCTCATCATTTTCTCAACGTATTCTAATTTTACTGTTGATGTGATACAATAGATACATTGTTTTCATCCCACTACATAAAGGAGTTTTCACCGTGACTGCATTTTTATCTAGTGTTTTTGGCGTTTTGGAGATTTTGATTTTGATCGCCATCGGCTACGGGTTGACCGCAGTTGGCTGGTTCAACGATCGCTCCAGTCGCATCATTGCCAAAGTCGTCACCCAAGTCGCCTTGCCGGCTTATATGATCGTGACCATTACCAGCGACTTTTCCGCCAAACAGCTGGCCACCATTTTGCCTGACTTGCGCTTTCCTGTGATGTCGATGGCCATTTTATTCGGACTATCTTTTGGCGTGTCCCGGGCCTTGGCGGTGCCTAAAGGTCGCCGCGGTTTGTTTAAGTCGATGTTTTTTAACTCCAACACGGTATTTATCGGCTTGCCTGTGAACATGGCGCTGTTTGGACCAAAATCGCTACCTTATGTCCTGGTTTACTATATGGCCAATACCACGATTTTTTGGACCATCGGGGTGTATTTGATTCAAGCCGATGGTCCACACGCGGCGCACTTTGATTTGAAAAAAGTGCTCGGCAAAGTCTTCTCGCCACCGTTGTTAGGCTTTATTGTTGGCGTGATCTTCGTTTTGTTGAAAATCAAACTGCCAGATTTCATCATGAGTGACCTCACTTATGTCGGGAACTTGACCATTCCAGGTTCCATGTTTTTCATCGGCATCTGCATGTATCAAGCAGGCTTGCGCAATATTCGCTTCAATAAGGAATTACTCGGAATTTTCGCCGGGCGCTTCGTCTTTGCGCCGATCATCATGTTTTTATTGGTGTTTGCCGCACCGGTGCCTTTGTTGATGAAACAAGTCTTCTTATTACAATCAGCAATGCCGGTCATGACCAATGCCCCAGTCGTCGCGAAACTTTATGGGGCAGATGCATCTAATGCTTCCATAACGGTTTCTGCGACCACTTTATTTTCCATGGTGGTGATCCCGATCGTCATGATCGCTGTGCGGGTGCTACACTAGGCTCATGGAGGTGAGATCATGCGTAAATTGCTCATTATCGCGACAGGGTTAGCTTTAGCTGGGTGCCAAGCTCAGGAGACGAGCACGACGAATAAAACATCCAGTTCATCCAGTGTCAAAGTGCTGGCTAAAAAACCCAAGAAAAAAGCCCCGTTAAAGGCCAAAACCAGCGATTTGATCGGCCATTACTTTGTCAACACTGGCGATCACGATCAAGTGTTGCAATTCACGGCCTCCACGTCTGGTTACTACTTGGATGTGCAAACGCGGCAAAATGGCGAAGGTTTCACCTCAAGTCAATCTGGGATCTTCAACGCAAAATTGTCGATTTCCGATCTCACTTACAGATTCAGTGGTACAGCGCAACCCAATGCACCACAAAGCACCTTGAGTTTCAAGAAGCTTTCCAAAACCAAAATGCAACAACTGCCTGATGGCCCAATTTATCGCCAAGTCAAAAACGACGACTTAAATACCTTAAATGAATGATTGGATAAGTGGTGTCTGCAAAACTGCAGGCACTATTTTTAGATTAATTGTTCGCTACCATTAGTTGAAATGTGTCTAAACCGCAAAACCGAACCGATCGACTGGCATTTGCGCCCAACAGCAGTGGCCACCGCTAGCTTAGACAAACAATGACGCACTGACATCGTTTGGACAATGGCCCAACAAATCGCTGCAAATGGCCTTTAGTGGCGAAAACGCATTAAATCACGAATTCTTCGGGAAAAAAGCTTGCAAACAGTTGTTCGCTCTGGTACGCTGTAAGTAATCAAAACATGTTGCGTACGCGAAAGGAGTGGGCCGAATGCCTACCGGAAAAAAGAACAAACGTTGGCAAGAGATCCTCGAAACCATTCATAGCTCTATCGAAGATCGTGGTTTTCCGCCAACGGTGCGCGAAATCGGCAAGGCAGTTGGCCTTTCCAGTTCAAGCACGGTTGCTGCTCACTTAGTTAAACTCGAAGCGAATGGTTTAGTGGCTAAAGACCCGACCAAGCCGCGAACCTTGATGTTGACCCAAGCTGGTCGCGATTACATCGGGGTCACCAATGGCGGTATCCCGATTGTTGGCACCGTTGCCGCTGGTGTCCCGATTACCGCGATTCAAAACATCGATGACTACTTCCCAGTACCAGATGATATCGGCTATGACGCTGATGAATTATTCATGTTACGAGTTTCCGGGAACTCCATGATCAAAATGGGCATTTTAAATGGCGATCAAATCATCGTCAAAAAACAGCAAAACGCTGAAAACGGTCAAGTGGTCGTCGCGATGACCGAAGATTCTGAAGCCACTGTCAAGCGGTTCTATAAGGAAGACGGCCGCATCCGACTGCACCCAGAAAATGATGATATGGATGATATGTATTTCGACAATGTGGTGATCTTAGGCATCGTTGTCAGCTTGTATCGCCCGATGCTCGACTAAACTGAAACAGCCGGATCCTTGTGATCTGGCATTTTTGTACG
>CAKRHU010000264.1 GCA_934339215.1 uncultured Lacticaseibacillus sp. | reverse complement strand
TATTTGGCGTTGCCTTCCTTCATGGCTAAACGCATCATGTAAATGTTACTGGATACTTCAAGTGCGGTCGTGGCATTCATCGAGCTGAAAGTACCGACGGGATAAACAGATTTCTTAACTGGTGTGGATGGCAAGTAAATCGGATCATCAGATTGCGTATTGTTGTTGACGGTGATGACGCCATCTTGCAGCGCCCCAAGGACCATGGCAGGCTTGACGGCAGACCCCATCGCAAAACTGCGGTTGATCGCGCCTAAGGCATCTTCGGTGACTTTGCCAGTTTTGACATTATGACTTTCACCAGCCAAGGCTAAAATCGCGCCAGTTTGTGGATTCATCGCTACGGCAAACGCGCCATCTGAATGCGCGGCAGCCCCGTTAGACAACGCCTGATTGAAGACCGATTTGACAATGGACTGCACTTTGTTTTGATAAGCTGAGTCGATGGTCAAATTCAAGTTCGAGCCTTGTTGCCCTTTAAAGGTTTGCACCTGTTTGACGATGTTGTTGTTATTACCCAGTTCCACTTGGGTCCGGGATTTGGCACCTTTGAGGATACTTTCATAGCCTTTTTCCAAATAGGAGATCCCGACGCGGTCATTGCGGGCATAGCCTTGGGCCAAGTAGGATTGCAAGCCATCAGAAGGCAAGCCGGACTTGGTGGAAGAAACAGTCCCGATAATCGCCGTCATCGAATCGCCATTTGGATAAGCGCGTTCCCAATCAGTCCCTAAGTTGACACCGGACATCGCAGTGAGATTCTCACCAACTGCGGCAGACTCTTGGGTGGTGACTCCGGAGTTTTTCAAGTAAACCGTGGTCAGTTGCGTCGCACCGTTCATGATCTTATAAAGCGCGATGGCTTCTTTTTGCTTGGTGGAAAAATCAGGCAAATGCTTTTGCACATAAGCAACTTCATATTTATATAATTTCGTGCTGTCGGTTTCTGCTTGTTGCGCTTTCGGTAATTCTTTGACCACAGCTTTGGCGGCTTTACTGTCCGCCAACACATAATCGGCATAATCGCGCTTTTGCAAATTATCGTGATCGACTGTGATATAGCGGACTAAGCGGTTGGCCGTGTCATACATCGATTGCGAAGTGGTATTGACCGATTTGGTGAAGGTGATGGCATTGTTAGCTTTGTTTTCCACCAACACGCGTCCTTGGCTATCGTAGATCAACCCACGAGGAACCGCACCAGTGACGGTGGTTTGATCCGTGCGGTTGACTTCAGCAGCGAACTTGCCACCATTTAAGATCTGCAAATAAGCCAGCTGACCGACCAAAGCCGCTAACAAAACGAAGACAAAAAAGAATAAAAGATTCAACCGAAAGGGAATGTGGGACTTTGCGCGTTTCGGTTTGGGGGTGCGAATGTATTTCACGAATACAGCTCCTTATCAATCCGTGCCTTTTGGCGGCACGAAACCAGTGTAGCAAACTCACGGCGTCAACGCCAATCTGTCATCTATGATATAGTAAACTTACGCATTCTGACACGTTTTGAGCATGATTTAACCGAATTTTTGGGAACTGGAGGCGGCCATGCGCACTTACCGCTTTTTATTAAAACATATCCTAGCCTTAGCCCTACTCGCTCCGATCTTGATCATGGGGGCTTATTTCATCGGCTGTGGGGTTTATCCCTTCGGCAAAAGCAGTTTGCTGACGGTGGATATGGGCCAACAATATATCGATTTTTACAGCTATTTTAGAGAAACCGTGTTCGGCCATCCTGGTCAACTGTTCTTCGCCTTTAATAAAGATCTCGGCGGCGATATGTATGGGGTGTTTGCTTATTATTTGTTGAGCCCGTTTAACTTTATCGTGTGTTTATTCCCGAAATCGATGCTCGATGTGGCGATCGCTGCGATCACCTTAGCCAAATACGGCTGTGCCAGTTTAGCAATGGCCTTTTATTTAAAACATCGCGGCTGGTCTGGCTTTTGGTTGCCAGGCTTTGGCACCGTTTATGCCTTAAGTGGGTGGATGATTGCCAATCAGTTGAACTTGATGTGGTTTGATGTGGTGATTTGCTTGCCATTAGTCGCATATGGCGTGGACTTGATTGTCGAACAACACCGCCCTTGGCCATTTATCTGGTGGCTGTTGGTGGCCTTGATCACCAACTATTATATGGCGTGGATGTTGTGTTTGTTCATTGTTGGGTATTTCGGCTACGCCAACTGCCGCGATTGGGCCGGACCAAAGCAGGCCTTACAATCGATTTGGCGCTTTGCCTTAGGCGCGTTATTAGCCGGTGGTATGGCTGCGGTGGTTTTGTTGCCAACCTTATTTCAACTCACCCAATCTAAAGGCACTTACACCGTCACTAAAATGACGTGGAGGTTTGAATATAAGCCTTATAAACTGCTTGGCAAATTTTTCACCGGTAGTTTCAACTTCGATCAAATGCCCAGTGGCCAAGCCAATCTTTTTGTCGGCAGCTTGATCGTAATCGGCTTGATTCTTTACTTTGTCGTCGCCAAAATTAATTGGCAAGAGCGGCTGTTTGCGTTAGCTTGGACGATTTTTTTGACCTTGTCGATGATGGTCGAACCGCTTGATTTGTTTTGGCATGGGATGCAATTTCCTGTGTGGTACCCTTACCGCTTTTCCTTTGTGGTGGTATTTTGGCTAATGGTGATTGGAACGCGCGCGTTAAAGCTGTTACCTCAAGGCATCAGCTGGTGGCAATTGCTCATTTGCTTGGCAGTTATCTTAGGCGTCGCCGCTTTTGTTTGGTTACATCCAAAAGCTTTCACCTATTTGAAAGATTCTCAGATCTTAACCACCGTCATTTTCTCACTGTTTGCTTTGTTGCTGTTGACCTTGCGCGACGATCAAAAGCCGATCACTGCAATCATGTTTTGCGTGCTGATGTTAGCGGAATCTGCCACCAACGCCACGATCACCTTAAATCAATTGAGTTATGTTTCGCATTCAGATTACCACACTTACACCGAAACTTTACGCAGCGGTGTCAACGCGATCCAAGCCAAACACAAAGGCACGTACCGCATCGGCAAAACCATGTTGCGGACGAAAAACGACGCCATGCAAATCGGCTATATGGGCACTGACCAATTCAATTCGATGTTTGAACCCAGCGTGCCGAAACTCTTTGGTGAGCTCGGCCAATCAGCTGGTGACGGCTTTGTGGCTTACACCAACGGGACCGTGATCACGGATGCTTTTTTAGATTTAAAATATTGGTTGAATCCGAAATTTGATGCCAGCAC
>CAKRHU010000263.1 GCA_934339215.1 uncultured Lacticaseibacillus sp. | reverse complement strand
CGGCAACTTGTCCAATTTTCCGCAGTGGCGCCAAACGCTTTCGCTCGCATATTTTCGGGCCGCAAGGCAATTGGTATAACTAACTGGAAGATGAAAACCACACTTACGATACCGGACAGCGTATGCCTCCAGATTACAAAAACGCCTGCCGAGAAATTTCGGCAGGCGCAAGGTGTTTTAGCGTTTCAAATGGTAACTGTAAGTGGCAATGATAACATTTTCGCGGGAGGCAAACGCGGTGCGCAAACGCACGTTGGTTTGGTTATGCAAAATGTTTTGCCAAGGTTTCTTCGGCACGAATTGTGGGATCAATACCGTGGTGGTGAAATTACGCTTGGCGGCATTTTTGGCGATGATATCCACAAAGCGAATCGTTGGCCCGGTGATCGAGCGATAAGACGAATGCACATCGACGAACCGCACATCTGGGAAGTCGCGCTTGAATTCATCTTGGGTTTCGTGTTCCTTATTGGGATTTTCGTCCATGGACACGTGCATCGCGATGACGTAATCCCCAATAGTTTGCGCGTAATTCAGCGCGCCACGGGTAACGCGCGTCACATTGCCGACTAACACGATCACCGTCGAACCAGAGTATTCATGCTTCGCCACTTCTTCAGGCAACCGTAATTGCGCGGCGACCATTTGATAGTGGGTGTGAATTTTCCAGAACACCACGATCAACAATGGCATGATGATGAAAAATGGCCAAATATCCGGCAGGCGGTAAACAAACAAAATCACCAAGATGGCAAAGGAGATCAACGCCCCAGAGAAGTTGGCAATCGATTTGCCGATCCAACCTTTTTCTGTGGTATGACGCTTCCACCAGTGGCGGATCATGCCGGATTGCGACAAGGTAAACGGAATGAACACGCCGACTGCATACAGTGGGATCAAGCGTTCCGTTGAGCCTTGGAATAAGGTGATCAACAACCCAGAACCGATGGCCAAGGTCAAGATCCCGTTGGAATAACCCAAGCGGTCCCCACGATCCATGTACATGTGTGGCAAGTATTTATCTTTGGCTAAGTTATAAGCTAACACTGGGAAAGCTGAGAACCCAGTGTTGGCAGCCACTGCTAAGATCAAGGCGGTCGCAAACTGAATCACATAGTACATGATGCCGCCGTTACCGAAAGTTTTAGCAGCGACTTGGGATAAAACCGTCACTTTCGCCACTGGGACAATGCCGTACCAGTAGTTTAAGAACGTAATGCCAGCAAAGAAGAAGCCTAAGATCGCCGCCATAATGGCTAACGTTGAAGCCGCGTTGTGTTCACGGGGCTTTTTGAAAAATGGCACCGCATTAGAAATCGCTTCGACCCCAGTTAAGGAACTGGACCCGCTAGAAAACGCGCGGAAAATCAAGGCCGCTGAGATCCCAGGTACCACACCGCCGACGACTTGGGTGGCATGGAATGGAATTTGGCCGGTGAGAATCTGATAAAATCCCCACACGATCATCGCCGTGATGGAAATCACGAACAAGTAAACAGGAATCATTAAGAAATTCGCCGATTCGCTCATCCCGCGCAAGTTCATCAAGGCTAAGATCACGATGATCACGATGGAAATCGCCACTTGATGCCCGTATAAAGCTGGAATCGCTGAAGTGATGGCTTCCGCACCGGCAGAAGTCGACACCGCCACGGTCAACATATAGTCGATCAACAGCGAGCCACCAGCCGCCAAGCCGGCATTTTGTCCGAGGTTTTCAGAGGCGACCACATAAGCGCCACCACCTGATGGGTAAGCGTGGATGATTTGGCGATAAGATAACGTCAACGCCAATAGTAAGATCAACACGAATGCTGCGATCGGCAAGGAATACCAAATCGCTGCTGCTGATAACGTGGTCAAGACCAAAACAATTTGTTCGGTCCCGTACGCCACAGAAGACAAAGCGTCGCTAGAAAGCATGGCTAAAGCTTTGAACTTCCCAAGCTTTTGGCCACCTTCTTCGTTGGACTTAAGGGGTTTCCCCACTAAGAAGCGTTTTAAGTGAGACATGTCGTTTCTCCATTTCCAAAAAATCAAACAGAAGCTATTCTAGCGCACCAGTTTCTGAAAAGCTACCAAGACTTTGTGCACAATTTAAAATCCCGATCTGACGGGCTTTTAAAATGATAAATTACTGATTAATTCGCGGCGGCTCCTGAGAAATTTCAGAAAGTCGCCATTTTATGCCGGTGAGCCGAATTGAAACTTACCACCAGTTGCGCGACAAGAGCTAGATCAGCGTGTACGGGTATTTGAAATTGGGACGGAAGCCGGTTGGTGATACGTGATGAGAATTCTGTTAGCGACTTGTCGCTTACACAATTCCGCAGGTCGAGATCCACTTTTAATATGAGCGTAGCGAATGTTAAAAGTTAGCTCGGCCGAGGACCCTCTCCACGTAGCGCCAACCAGCTGGAGTCCCAATTACAAATGACCTCTCTTCACTGCGCAAAGAAATCCTGCTTACTGCGTGCGCAAAAAAATCCTGCTCCCCAACAAGGTTGGTTCGACGGGATTATTTTGCGGTTACGCGTTGGCCAATTCAATGATCACGATGTCTTTGAATGGTAATTTCCGCTTCGCGCTGGCTTCAACTGTGGCTTTGGCTTCATCATCGATTTTAAGCAATGGCTTTTGTTCTGCCGTAAACAACTTGTCGACGATAAAATCAATTTCCGCTTGCTTGATTTGACGGGTTTCTTGCGTCAAGATCACATCCGTTTTGTTGAAGCCTTCCACATAATGCACATGCACTGAGCCTAAGGTGTACAACCGGAACGTTTTGACAGTGCCGTTATGTTGTCCAAATAAGTAGCGCATGGTATATGGCAACATTTTGTGCAAACTCGCATTCAAGCGAATTGGGTTTTCAATCAGTTTCATCGAATCACTCCTTTAAAATAATTGTAGCACAACCCTACGACCAACTGGGATCTGCAGGGCCTTCAGTTTGGTTGAGCAATGACAATAACGTCAACAGCTCAGTAGGCACTTGATAATCGCGCACGTAGATCACATGTGAAATGCGCCGGGAAAAAATACCGATGCCGATCGGTGATACTTTGCCTTGTTGATACTCTTTGGTAAAATTCACCAAAAGTTGTTGGACTTCCGGCCAAGCCTTGGTCACCGAAACCGCGGCCGTTAACGCCGCGAGCACTTGAATATCTGGTTTATAGTGTTTGAACATGGTGCCTTCCCCCCATCCAACAATTCGTTGGTATGCCGACAATATACACCCGATTGCCTTGTCAGCGCAAACAAAACGCCTTTTTA
>CAKRHU010000262.1 GCA_934339215.1 uncultured Lacticaseibacillus sp. | reverse complement strand
CGGCAAGATCAACTTAGTCGAAGAAAAGTACAAGTTGCTCTTTAGCTACAAGCCATTGCGCAAGAAGTTGGCCACTCGTGGTGTCATCGGGATCCCGCGGGTGCTCAACATGTATGAAAACTACCCCTTGTGGCAGACTTTCTTCACGAAACTCGGCTTCCGTGCCGAACTTTCGCCTAAAGGCAACAAAGATCAATATGAAAAAGGCATGGAAACCATTCCGTCTGACACGGTTTGCTACCCAGCCAAGCAAGTGCACGGCCATATCCAAGCGTTGATCGACAAAGGCTACAAGCGCATTTTCTACCCAGCGGTGGTTTATGAAGTCGAAGAAGACAAAAACCAAGCCAACCACTTTAACTGCCCAATCGTGCAATCATATCCCGCAGTCATTAAAAACAACGTCGATGAAATCACCCAAGGCTTAGTCGACTATCGCTCACCTTATTTGAACCTCGCCGATAAAAAGGCTTGTGCCGAATCCTTGTACGACTGCTTCAAAGACCTCGGCGTCTCCAAGTCTGAAATTGTCGACGCCTTAGACGCCGGCTATGATGAACTTGAAGCCTTCAAGCTTAAGATCCGCAACCGTGGCGAAGATACGATGAAGATGTTGATGCACACCGGTGAACACGGCATCGTGTTAGCTGGCCGGCCATATCACTTGGACCCTGAAGTTAACCACGGCATTTCACAACTGATGACCGCTGAAGGCTTCCATGTGTTAACGGAAGATGCCATCGCCCATCTCGGGGATGTCAAAGGCCTACGCGTTGTCAACCAGTGGACTTACCATTCCCGGTTGTACGCCGCAGCTCGCATTGCCGCCAAAACCCCACAACTCGAATTTGTCCAATTGAACTCTTTTGGTTGCGGGATCGATGCGATCGATACGGATCAAATCGAAGAAATCATGAACCAATACAACCGCCTGTACACCTCGCTTAAAATCGACGAAGGCACGAATATGGGCGCCATCCGGATTCGCTTGCGCAGTTTGAAAGCTGCGGTGGCGGAACGCACCAAGCGCAAGATCATGCCTGAAAAACTCACTGAAGATCCAAAACCGGTGGGCTTTACCAAAGACATGAAGAAGGAAGGCTACACCTTACTGTTGCCAATGATGTCACCGATCCATCAACATGGTTTAGTCGATGTCGCCTTGCAAGCGTCTGGCTACAATGTGGTCAACTTGCCAATGGATGATCGCAAGTCCATCGATGTTGGGCAAAAGTTCGTCAACAATGATGCTTGTTACCCTGCGATCATTTCGATCGGGCAAATGCTTGAAGCTTTGCAATCTGGCAAGTACGACTTGAACAAAACTGCCGTTATGATGACGCAAACTGGTGGTGGTTGTCGCGCGACGAACTACATTCCATTGATCCGCAAAGCCTTAAAAGATGCTGGCTTCGCCCAAGTGCCAGTGGTGTCATTGTCACTAGGGAACCAAGGGGTCGAAGAAACACCTGGGTTCACGTTCACCTTGCCATTACTCAAACGGGTTGCCATCGCGTTCTTATACGGTGATTTGTTTGAGCGCGTGGTTTATCGCACGCGGCCTTATGAAACGGAACCTGGCATGATCGATAAGATGCATGACCAATGGTTGGAACTCGTCCGCCCATCGGTTGAAAAAGGTAGTTTCCGTGAATTCAAGAAGAATGTCGCCCAAATCGTCAAAGACTTCGATACGGTGCCATTGGATGAATCCGTTGTGAAGCCAAAAGTCGGTGTCGTCGGCGAAATCTTAGTCAAGTACTCCCCAATCGCCAACAATAATGTGGTCCGCTTGCTTGAACAAGAAGGCGCCCAAGCCGTTGTCCCTGATATCGTCGGGTTCATGAACTACTCCTTGTACAACCAACTGTACAAATACGATCACCTCGGCGCCAAAGCGTCAGCGAAGTATTTTGCCGAATTTGCCATGGGCTTGATCAAATGGTGCGAACAACCGATGCAAAAGGTCTTAACGGCGTCTAAGCGTTTTGACGGGATCGAAGCGATCAAAGAAGTCGCAGACGATGCCTCTAAGATCTTGAGCCTCGGGAACCAAACGGGTGAAGGTTGGTTCTTAACTGGGGAAATGATCGAGCTGTTAAAGTCTGGTGTGCCCAACATCATCTGCATGCAGCCCTTTGGTTGTTTGCCAAACCATATCGTTGGCAAAGGCATGGTCAAAGAGTTACGCCGGCAATTCCCTGGCGCCAACATTGCGCCGATCGACTACGATCCAGGGACTTCTGTGGTCAACCAGCTTAACCGCATCCGCTTAATGCTCGCGACGGCCAACAAGCACCTCGCCGAAAAAGTCGCCATCCATGCTTAATGGTTAAGTTTTGATCATCCTAGGCCACGACGCGCATGAAAGTGCTATATTTTACTTAAAGACAGTGTAAGGATGAATCGGTATGACAGAAGCGCTTCAAACGATTTTTGGTCAAGCGACCAAACAAGACGATAACTTATCGCCAAAACAACAAGCAGTGTTAGCCGCAAGCTTGGAGTTATTCGCCAAAAAAGGCTATGACGCCACTTCTACAGCAGACATTGCCCACCACGCTGGCGTATCAGAAGGCACGATTTTCAAACGGTTCCGCACCAAAGAAGGGCTGTTGCAAGCAATCCTGGGACCATTTTTAAATCGGGTCATGCCGCGTGCCGCTGGGGAGTTCGTGTCAGATTTAGCCGCGCAACGGTTTCCACACTTTAAAGACTTGTTGACTTACGGGATTCAAGACCGGATCCGGTTTGTGATGGAAAACCGCGCAGAAATGAAGATCTTCATTCAAGAAATCGGCAAAAATCCTGAGCTGTTGGTGCAAATGACCAACATGCTGGCAGACTTGTTGCGCGATAGCTTCAATGACATCTTCAAAGTCTACCAAGACAATGGCGAGCTTGTCCGCTGGGAGTCGATGCGCATCATGCGCTATTGTACCAGCGTGATGATCGGCTACTTGATCCCCAATGTGATCATGGACGACCAGCCGGTGGATTGCCAAAAAGTGACGCATGACGCGGTGGAATTCTTATGTGCTGGGCTGACGCCTCGCGACTAATTAATGGAAAGGACATCTGAGAAGGTGTCCTTTTTGTATTGGACTATGATACTAAGTCATTTTTAAATCCGGTTACCTTCACAAACGCTGTCCGGCATCGTAAGTGTTTCTTGCCCGCTATCAGGCGCGAGTGATCTATCTCCGTTACAGTGATTTGAAATTGGGACTCCAGCTGACCGCCGCTGCATATAGAGGGTCCTCGGCCGAACTAGCCGAGAT
>CAKRHU010000261.1 GCA_934339215.1 uncultured Lacticaseibacillus sp. | reverse complement strand
TTTAGCCCCAGCAGACAAGCTCGTGGCTAAAGTCTTGGAACCGTCTTTGAGCTTGCCAGTGCCGTCGGTTAATTGCGAAGACTTATCATCTAACTGCGTAGTCCCATCAGCTAACTGGTTAACCCCACTGGCCAAGGCCGGCGTCTTGCTGTTTAGCGTATTGAGGCCAGTTGCCAATTGGTTGACGCCGCTAGCTAAAGCCGGAGTCTTACCATTCAACGTGTTGAGGCCAGATGAAAGTTGGTTGACGCCGCTAGCCAAGGCCGGAGTTTTACCATTTAACGTATTGAGACCGGTTGAAAGTTGGTTCACACCGCTAGCCAAAGCTGGGGTTTTACCATTTAAAGTGGTCAAGCCGTTCGCTAATTGGTTGACACCACCGGCTAAGGCTGGGGTTTTACCATTTAAGGTGGTGAGGCCATCAGCCAATTGGTTGACCCCACTAGTTAAGGCCGGAACTTTACCGTTGAGTTCGATGAGGCCACCTTGCAGTTGACCGGCGCCAGTATCTAATTGCGAAACGCCATCGGTCAATGTTGGAATTTGTTGGTTGATTTGCGCTAAGCCACCGTTGAGTTTGGCGGCACCACTAGTTAAATCGTTGTTGTTAGCTAGCAATTGATTACCGCCATCAACAGCATTGTTTAAACCAGCCGTGAAGGTTTGATAGCCCTTGTTCAACGTGGTTGCGCCAGTGGCTAAGGACTTCGCACCTTGTGTCAATTGCGTTGCGCCGGCGGTTAACTCGTTATACTTCTCATTTTGCGTCGATAAGCCAGCAGCCATCGCTTGTAAACCAGCATTCAAAGTTGCTGTGCTGGTTGCTTGTTGTGTCGACAATGTCTTGAGTTGACTGGTCAGGTCGGCAATGGCTTGATTGAGTTGCGCATCTTGACCGTATTTGGTTTTAGCCAGGATCGTCAATTGGGCAATATCGGCAGTAATTTTTTTGCTGGTTTGGCCAGCTTGTTCGGTGTTGGCTTTCACGCCAGTTTGGATCTGGGTGATGCCACCACGAATCGTGTTGAAGGATTGGTTAACACCGGCGACGTAAGCACCGGCGCCTTGGTTCAATTTGGTACTACCTTGGGCCAATTGGTTGATGCTTGTCGTGATGGCAGGGGTTTTAGTCTTGGCATCGCCAGTGTTGTTGGCAGTTTGTAATTGTTTGATGCCGGAAACTAAACTACTGGTCCCGCCGGTATATTTTTGAATCCCAGTGTTGAGGGTATCAGCACCATCACTTAATTGGCTCACACCGGATGCCAATGGAGAAACGTTTTTATTGAGTTTGGCGGTACCAGTTTTCAATGCGACGGCGCCGTCAACTAATTGAGAGGCACCAGTTTGCAAAGGACTCACACCGGCTTGTAATTGTTGGCTACCACCGGTAAGTTTTTGCACGCCGGAGGTCAGCGGGCCGACGCCAGCTTGCAACTGCTTGCCACCATTAGCGAGTTGTTGGACGCCGGAAGTTAATGGGCCGACGCCAGCTTTAAGTTGGTTGCCACCATTGGCGAGTTGTTGGACGCCGGAAGTCAACGGGCCGACGCCAGCTTTAAGTTGGTTACCACCGTTGGCAAGTTGTTGAATACCTGAAGTCAACGGGCCAACGCCAGCTTTAAGTTGATTACCGCCGTCTGCCAGTTGTTGCACACCAGAAGTTAACGGCTTGACGCTGACTTTTAAGGTTTGGACGCCTTTATTGACTTTAGAAACGCCGACTGTGTATTGAGAAACACCATCGTCTAAAGTGGCGGTGCCATCAGACAATTGCGTGGCACCACTGGCTGCTTTAGAGAAACCTTTGCCGACTGTTTTGATTTGATCAAACACGGCGCTGGCATAGGCGTTGGTGACATTAGCACGGATTTGTTTGTCGAGTTTGTCCACGCCGATGCCAGAAATCACTTGCGACAAATAGTTCAGCGAGTCATTCGTGGTGTATTTCAGTTGCATTTTCTTAGGATGCGCATCTAAAACCGTCGCGGCATGCTTGGAAAAGTTCTTGGGAATGGTGACGACGGTGTAGTACTTGTTGTGCTTCAAACCATCGGCGGCCTTTGAGGCAGAGACAAATTTCCAGCCGAGTTGGTCGTTGTGCTTGAGCTTTTTGACGGTTTGCGCGCCGACGTCTAACGTTTTGCCTTCATAGTCGACCGGCACGTCGTTATTGACGACTGCGACTGGCAAAGATTGGGTGTCACCATAAGGATCCCACACGGACTTCAAGAAGAAGATCGCGTATAAAAAGGGGATGAACATGATCACAATCACCGACAACATAATGAGCTTGTTGTGGCGGATAAATTTGAATTCGTCTTTAATCATTATTGAACCTCGTCTAAATAAAGTTGCAGCATTTGATGGTAGTTCACGTCGCGGTATTCGGCAGGCAGATAATTCATGATCTCCAGCACCGTAAAGCCCAAGACACTGGAGATGAACCCTTGGACGTAAGCTTCTTGGGACATGTGATGCAAGGAAACGCCGGCGACTAAGCGCTTGAGCAAATCGATGACGGCTTGCATCGCTTGCACGAACGGGCTGGTTTCAGCGTAGCGGTGCACATAATAGAGCAACTGCACCCGATTGCCCGTCGAATCAAAATAATCGTGACTGATTTCGGCAAAACGCTTCAAACTGTCCACGCCTGACCACCCGACTAAACCATGTATGAGCTTTGTATCGAGCTGTTCGAGAAAATCAGCGCCTAAAGCTTCGATCACGGCTTCGATATTAGGATAATAGTTGTAAAGTGATTGCGAGCGAATGTCCAAGCGCGCGGCCATTGCTTTAAAATTTAAGTTGGCAACGCCTGACTCGTCAGCCATAACGCCTGCAGTCGCGAGGACTTTTTGCTGATCCAACACGCGATGTTTGACCATGGGGACCTCCTTTTTAATATTTACGTCAAAACATATTAATATTACAAGATATGAATATACGACGAATTGATGAAGATTACAAGCTACATCTTGAAGTTTATGATTTTTTTTTGGCAAGTGATGAAATTTATCGGTATGCTACCACTAGGAGGTGGGGAATATGATCACGACATTAACTGAAGTGAATCCACAACAATTAGATCAAATCATGGCGATTTGGTTGACTAGTAACTTAGAAGCCCATGACTTTGTCCCGGTGAGTTATTGGCATCAAAATTTTGCGCTGGTCAAGCAACTGATGCCACAAGCAGAACTGACTGTGGTGCAAGTCGATGGGAAAATTGTCGGCTTTGCCGGGATGCAGGAAGATTATTTGGCTGGTATTTTTATCGATTCGGCTTATCGCCATCTTGGATTCGGCACGCAATTA
>CAKRHU010000260.1 GCA_934339215.1 uncultured Lacticaseibacillus sp. | reverse complement strand
AGCGTTTCGTGCCGGAGGTAGATTCGTATCGCTATCTGGAAATTTTAAAGGACTTTGACGTTGCCGGACATAAAAAAACAGCCAAGGCAATCAGCCTTGACCGTGATGATCTATTTGTGATCGACCAGCAGATTCGGGAGCCGGCGTTGATGCTGATCAGGCAACAACGCTAAGATGTAGCCATTTTTTACCCGCAATTTATAGGTAATTTTCGGCTTAAGTTCCGTCGGCTTCCCGAAGGCGTCATACATCGGTAATTCATGTGTTGGTGCAGTCATTCAGCATCCCTCCTCAATCTTTCTAATGCTAGTATAATCGTTTTCAAAAGCTTTGAGGTTACCACTGGGTTACAGTTGCGCCACTTAATGATACAATGATTACCAGAAAAGTTAACTGGAGGTCCCCATGGAGCAATATAGCATTAGTGAATTAGCCGACTGGCTGGAAGCCCAATCGGATGCGCTGTTGGCAAAATCAGTCGCATTTCCAGAAACCAAAGTGCAAGCCGTTGTGGATTATTTAAAGGTGTTAAAGCACCCAGCGGCAGCTTACTTAGATGCCTTGCAAGGTCACTATGATCGCCATGAATCTGATCACAAGTTGAACTTGCTGGCAGACAAAGCACCGCTTGCCGAACTCGAAGATCGGGTGATGGTCAACCACGTGGATGGCTCGATCACTGAAGATCACATCAATTTTACTTACAACCACGAACCGGTTTTTGAAGGTGGTTATGCCGCTAAAAAAGACTTGAACATTATCAAGTTCGGCTTAGAAGTGATCGGTGCGGTTGCGACCACTGGCCATATTGAAACTGAAAGCAGCGTGTTATCACCCGATGCCATGGTCACGTTGATCGTGGCGGCACACAGCTTTGCTAAATGGCAGGGCTAGGCGCTAACCAATCGGAATCGGATAATTGGTGCCAGGTTTTGGATACTGGCACCCATAATTGTGCTTTTAAAATTGCGCGAATACTTTGCCAAAAGGCAGGGTCTTCGCGCTGTTTTTGATTGGTGTGGATCACGATTTCTGCGCCAGTTTCCGTATGCGCTTCGATATTGGGATAATTGATCGCCTCAAGTTGGGCGGTAAACACATCTAATTCGTTTAGTAACATCAGCACTCATCCTTTCGATAGGATTAATGTACCAAGGGGATGTGGTCGAATTGCCAAGCTGATATGATGATTGTGTGAACGGTTGCTTGTGAATTTCTAAAGGATGCAAAGTTGGCTCAATTGGTCTATACTAATTACAAAAGCGCTTTATTGAGGAGGAAACCGATGACGGTTCAATTACTACAAGCGGCCCAAGAGGCTGAATTCTATGCGTTAGCGCGTTATGCGTTCAACAAACCCCAATCGCCTAATCGCGATGCGGCCTTTGCGAGTCTTTATGCCCATTCGGATGCTTGGGGGATCGGCGAGCCGCTGCAAAGTGGGTTGTTGTCCACAAACTTTGCCGTGGACTTTGCTGGGGTGAATTACAAAATGAGTGGCATTGGCTATGTGGCCAGCTATCCAGAAGCAGGCGGTAATGGCGGCATCACAGCGATCATGCATGAAGCCTTCGCTAAAATGCGGGAAAATGGCGAAACCTTATCTTACTTGGCGCCATTTTCAGCGACGTTTTATCGGCGATTTGGGTATGAAGGCGCCTTTGATCAAGTGACACATGAATTAAACGCCAGTGATTTTCCTAAAGTGCCGCGCCCAAATGCCGCGTTATCCGTCAAACGGATGCGCTTTGCGGCAGCCATTCCGGCGATGCAAGAAGTGTATGATCGCAATAAAGTCTCAACGCGCGGCGGTTTATTGCGCGCCAACTGGTGGTGGCTTAATTTAGCCGATCATTATCCAAAGCGTGAAGTCGCCGTGGCGATGATGGGCGATCGCGCGACGGGTTATGTGGTTTATGAACGTGCCGGCGATACTTTCATTTTGCATGAGTTGATGCATGATGACCTCGATGCGTTGATCGCATTAGGCCGCTTTGTTGGCGCCCATCGCTCAGCTTTCGCCAAGTTTGTCTATACCACTGGCAATCCAGAATCCTTGCACGACTTATTCCCAGAACCGTTAGTGTTAAAGAGCTCGACTGCGGCGTACATGATGGCACGCATTGTGGATCTGAAAGATTTCATGCAACGCTATCCTTACCAAGTCAGTGATTTGGCGCCGGTGATCCTACAAGTTAACGATGACTTCATCCCTGAAAATGATGGTTTGTGGGAGTTGTCGATCAATGATGGCCAAGTCAGCTTTGAAGCGGTCAAAAAAGGTGAGCCGGCCGTGATCCTTTCCGAACAGCAACTGGTTAAAGCAACCTTTGGCGTGCGGCGGTTGCGCGAGTTGTATAATCTGGGCTTAGTTGATGGGGATGCTTATGCGATCGGCGTATTGTCGGATATCTTTATTCCCCATCAAACGCAGCTTTACGATTACTTCTAGGTCGTGAAGATGAAACTGATCGTTGAAAAACAGCGTGACCTTGCCTTGGTGACCAAGCTGGTAGCAATTTGGCAACGTTCGGTCAAGGCGACCCATACCTTTCTCAGTTCTAGCGAAATCGCTGAAATTCGCGAATTTGTGCCACAAGCATTAAGCCAAGTGCCAATATTGGTCGTCGCTTTTGATGGCAGCCAGCCAGTCGGGTTTATGGGGATTGCCGAACCTAAACTGGAAATGTTGTTTTTAGATCCAACTGTGCGCGGGCAAGGTCTTGGGCAACAACTCGTTGAGTATGGCTTTGAGCATTATGCGATCGATGAAGTGGTGGTCAATGAGCAAAATCCGGCAGCAGTTGGTTTTTACCAGCATCTTGGATTTGAAATCGTGACGCGTTCGCCAATCGATGAACAAGGCCAGCCTTATCCAATTTTAAGGATGCATCATGCCTAACGAAAAGGGCCACGCAGCAGGATTGCGTAGCCCTTTTCGTTAGCTCAAAAATTCAGCGTATTCAGCTTGTAAGCGTTGGTCTAATTGCTTTTTGTCAGCATCAGTTTGAAAGCTCCCAGCACAAGCGTCGCGGTTAAACTGTAAGAAATCTGCGATGCGCGTGTCAAAATGTTCAGCAAATAATTGATATTCACGCGTCAGATCCGTATTTGAAACGGTGCGATTATCAGTATTGATGCACATCCGCGCGTGTGCCGCCATCAATTCTGCATAAGGATAATCAGCATAACTTTCAGCAGCCTTGGTTTGTAAATTACTGGTCAAGCATAATTCTGTTAAAGCCTTGGCTCGCACGAATTCAGCGATGGCATCGGGGTGATCATGTAAGGCAGTGGCATGCCCGATGCGCTTGACGCCAAGTTCGATGGC
>CAKRHU010000259.1 GCA_934339215.1 uncultured Lacticaseibacillus sp. | reverse complement strand
GGTCGCTTGGCGCCACAAGTGGTGTATTACTTCAACGCGTATCAACAACTGGTTCAAGCTGGGACGATTCAAGCCGGAGAGAAAATCAACTTCACCGTCCCAACGGGGAACTTCGGGGATGTGTTGGCCGGCTATTACGCCAAATTAATGGGCTTGCCTGTCAACAAGTTGATTGTGGCCACCAATGCCAATGCCGAAGTGGCGGATTTCTTGAAAACGGGTATTTATGATCGCAACCGCGCCTTCATCAAAACCGTGTCGCCTTCAATGGATATTCAAATTTCCAGCAACTTGGAACGCTTGCTTTTTTATAAGAGTGGTGGAGATAGTGAGTTAGTGGCGAAACTGATGCAAGATTTGGCAGAAACTGGGCGCTATCAAGTATCTGCCGAATTGCTTGAAGAGATTCAACAAGATTTTGTCGCCGGGTCTGCCAGCGATGATGGTGTCCGCCAAGCCATCACTTTAGTCGATTCAACAGCCGATTATGTGATGGATCCGCACACCGCCAATGGTTATGTGGTGCAACATCAGCTCAACGTTCCAGGCGTTACGGTGTTGTTGAGCACCGCCAGTCCATTCAAGTTCCCGCAAGTGGTCGCAGAAGCGGTCCTCAATGAACATTTTGAATCTGGCTTTGACGCCATGGCGGCATTGCGCGATCAACGCCGTTTGACCATTCCGGCACCTTTAGCGCAACTGCAACAATTGCCTGATCGGTTTGATACGGTGTTGAACCCAGAGGCCATGCCTGAATGGGTCGCGCAACTTGCAAAGGAGATGTGACGCGATGTTTAAAGTAACGGTTCCTGCAACCAGTGCAAATCTCGGTGTCGGCTATGATGTCATGGGCCTGGCCGTTGATTTATATCTCAATGTGGAATTTGAATCACAAAAGCAAGGCGTCACGATCTTAGGTGGCGAGCCTAAATTTCAAAATGCTGATAATTTGATCTATCAGGCGTTTAAGCGCGGCTGTGATGCGATTGGCAAGTCAGTGCCAGGGGTTCAGTTAACCATCGACTGTGACATTCCAGATGCGCGGGGCTTAGGAAGCTCGGCGGCGTGCATCGTGGCTGGCTTAGCTGGAGCGAATTATTGGTTTGATTCACCATTGAATGATACTGAGCTATTAGCTTTGGCGACGGCCATGGAAGGCCACCCAGATAATGTGGCCCCGGCGATTTTTGGTGAATTGACGGCGACGATCATGAATGGCAAAAAGCCAGTGGTGGCGCATTACCATGTGGCAGACAAGTGGCAACTCGCGGTGGTGATTCCAGATGTGCCGTTAAGTACCGCTAAAGCGCGCGCTGTGCTGCCAAAATCAATGAGTTATGCCAAAGCCAGTTATCAAATGGGGCATTGCACCCTTGCGGCAACAGCTTTGGAACGTGGCGATCGCAAGCTATTGCAAGCGGCCTTACAAGATCAAATGCAAGAGCCATACCGCGCCAGTCTGATTCACGGTTTTACCGCAGTCAAAAATTTAGGCCAACAACTCGGTTTGAATGTCTTGATTTCAGGTGCCGGGTCCACAATGCTTGCAATCGGCCAAGATGAAAGTAAATTGCAACACTTTTTACAAATGGCTAAGCGTGACCATCCAACGTGGCGGTGTCAACAAGTCGCCATTCAACAACGCGGAGCCCAGATCTCAGTGTTACAAGAAGCTGCCGAAGCCTAAAAAAGAAGCCTTTCGACATCACCGTCGAAAGGCTTCTTTTAGGCTGTTGCAGCGTCATCTAAACGTGGGGCCACTTGCCAGCTAGTATGCGGATTGGCTTGGATCAACCCCATATCCGTGGTTAAGATGATCAAGCTCGCACCAGAGGCGGCGACGGCTTCTTGCGCACAATTCAAGAACGACCGGGTTTCTTGCGGACCCATATTTTCCGGGAAATCTTGCATGAGTAGAAATTGCCGACCTGCCAACAATCCGCGAAATAGTTGGATGTATAAACTTTGTGCCGGGGACAATTGGTTGGCATCGCCATCTAAAAACAGTGTATCTTTGCGCAACGCCTCTGGCACAAGCGCAAAGGGCCGGTGTTGACCATTGATCAAAATATTGCTACGAACCGTCAAGTAAGGCACAATGCCAGCATCAACTTGGGAAATCATGGCCATATTTTTGCCAGCGCCGTTGTTGATGAAGGCTTGCGTGTAGGTATTAAAGCAGTCTGCCAAAGCTTGCGAATCGGCAAATTGAATGTAATACATGCCAGCAGGCGTAAACAAGTTGGTCAAAGTCGCTTCAAAGTGTTTAGATTTTTGGGATTGAAAAATAGCCATATTGACCACCTCCTGATCAATAGTGACGCAAACGCCGGCGCGTGCGCCAAACGCTAAAGGAATAAACAATGGTTTGGGGGATCACTAAGGCACAGACCCCGCTTAAAAACGTGGTGGATAAGCCGGTGAGCACAGTGCTTTCTGGACGCGGGCCGACGCCGCGATGTGGCACGATCAAGCTATCTTTTGAAAAATCGGTAATGCGATGGGCAAACAACTTTTTAGTCAGTTTGGCAAAGTTCGTGGCTGAGACTTGACCGCTAAGTTGTTGATCTAACAAGGTCGCATTGATCTTGATCAAAAGCTGATCCAGAACTTGCGTGAAGCACATCAACACGATCCAAGCAAAGCCAAAGCCGATCACAAATACGACGAGATTTTCAAGCAAGTATTGACTGATGATATCGGGACTGCTTTTGCCTACTAACAAGTAAGCCGTGGTTTCTTGTTGGCGCTGTTTTGCCAGCCAAGTGGCAAATCCGAAAGCAATCACGGCCAATACAATGATGCTTGTCCACCACCAATTGAGGTATTGGGCATTAACGCCAGCATAGGCGGTTTGCACGGACTTGATCAACTGGTCAGCAGATTTGATCGCTGACGTGTCGAATTGTTGCAGCCGATTCTTGAAACCAGTTTGCGTGGTGAGATTGAGTTTGGTCGCGGTCAACAAGACCATACTGATAATGGTAAATAAACCACTGACCAACATCCCGGCGAGATACGGCCGGCGATGGTAGCCGAGTGCTTTGATCGCTCTTTCTAAAAACCGCATGTCGTCACCTCACTGAATGATTTCAGTATAGTCGCCAGTTTTGAACAAAATATGAACTTCCAGCGAATTCGGCATGGTTTTAAGATATTTCCCGGGAAATAAAAAACGAGCCCGCTATTCAGCTGACTCGCAGAAAATTATTGTTCTAGGTCTTTGGCGCTCGAACTGGATTCGGATGATGAACTGCTGGAACTGCTATTTTTCAGCACACTCTTAGGAAATTTCGTCAAAATGCTGGGATCACTTTGGACTTCAGGCGCATCGGTGTGGAA
>CAKRHU010000258.1 GCA_934339215.1 uncultured Lacticaseibacillus sp. | reverse complement strand
TTGCATATCGACAACTTGCCCTTCAAGAGGCTGCATAACCAAGTTATTTAATTGTCCAACCTAATGGGTTCACATCACTGAATCGTTTTTTGTCGAGATTATTTCGCCAGCCAGCCGATCAACAAGGTGATCACCGCGGGCAAGCACTGGATCAAGAAAATCTTTTTGGTTGCGGTGAAGCCACCCACTAACCCGACGATCAACACAAACCCTGCTAAGGCCATGCGTACCGCCCAAGTGGTTGGGTTGTCGGCAAGCAGGCAGGTGAATAAGAACATCGCACCCAATGCGCCGTTGTAGATCCCTTGATTGACCAAGGAAACGCGCGCCGGGGCTTGCCGCACGAAGGCTAACGGCATGGCGAACGCCTTGGCTTGCGTCTCGGGTGTTCCCCACAGCTCCAAGGCCATGATCACCAAGTGCAACGCGCCTAAAAAAATGGTTAAAATGAAAAAGATGTTTTGCATAAGTACCTCCAAGCTATCCTTGCGACTATCCTAACAGGCTGGGCGCCTGGGAACAAGTCAACTTTACAAAACTTTTGCACGTTGAATTGGATTCTGAGGTGGGAAGTCTCTGACCTGGGAAAGTTTAAGCAAACTGACGCGCGCACCAATATTCTAGGTGTATACTAGCCAAAAAATCATTGGAGGGCATCGTGAGTAAACCAGTTTCCATGATCGAATTATTTTACGATTGGGTGTTTGTGGATATGATCGCCAAAGTCATTGAGTTGATCCATGGCTGAATCATGCCGTTGTGGACGTTGTTGGCAACGTTGGCGTACCGTGGGTTGTTGGTGGGGAAAATTTATCAAGCGCTGGCTTCACGTTAAAGGGTAGCCCAGCTTAGTTCAGGATAAGCTGCGACTTTGTCAACTTGGCAAAGTCGTTTTTGTGCTGTTCGAGAATTAAAAAGCTGAAATTTTTTTCGCATTCGAATATGAAATCGCTTGCAATTTTAGTATGAACCTTTTAGTATATACTATATAGGATAGCCTAATGGGAAAATGAGGTGAGGGTGATGATCACTGATGTCGATGCGCTGAGTCCGTTTGAGCTCAGTTTATATTTGGAATCTCGCGTGCCGCCTGCCGAGCGCAATGACTGGCTGGATGCTGGCCGGGGCAACCCGAACTGGACAGCACCAGTACCACGCGCAGCTTATTTTTTGTTAGGCGACTTTGCCACCCAAGAAACGTTGCATGTACAAGACTCGCGCATTGCTGGGCAGATCACACCGCAAGCGCAACGATTGACCCGGTTCAAAGCGTTTTTGGCGGAACATCAAGGCCCTGGTGCAGATTTTTTAACCGAGTGCTTATCCCAACCTAAGCTTTTAGGCATGTCAGCAGAAGCCTGGTTGACGGCGGCGTGTGATGCGATCATCGGCGACAATTATCCAGCCCCAGCACGGTGTTTGGACATGGCGGCGCAACCGTTGAAAACTTACCTCGACGAGGAATTATTCGCCAAGCGAGCCATTGATTTCGATGTCTTTCCGGTAGAAGGGGGGACGGCGGGTATTTGCTACTTGTTTGATACCTTGATCCACACGCATTTGCTCGATCCAGGCGATCGCATCGCGTTGTTCTTGCCGACGTTTGCGCCTTATCTGGAAATTCCGGAACTGCCCCAATATCATTTTGACGTGGTGAAGGTGCGGGCGAAGCAAGTGATCACCAAAGGGCAAACGCAGTATCAATACTCAGTCGGCGAACTCGACAAATTGCGTGACCCGCGGATCAAAGCGGCGTTTGTGGTCAATCCCAGCAACCCGACGGCCAATGCGATGTCGGCGCAAACCCTTGCCGCCTTGCAAAAAATCGTCAACGATGCGCGGCCAGATCTCTTGATTCTAACCGATGATGTGTATGGTACCTTCGTTCCGCACTTCATGTCGATTTTTGCCACACTGCCATACAATACGGCTTGCTTATATTCGTTTTCGAAATATTTTGGCGCAACTGGCTGGCGAGTGGGTGCCATCGCCATCGCTAAACATAATGTGTTCGATGACCAGATCCGGCGATTAGGTGGGGCGCCAAAAGATCAGGTGCTTGAACGTTACGCGTCGCTATCACCAGATCCAGAAGCGATTCACTTCATCGACCGGCTGGTGGCAGACTCACGAGACATCGCCTTGCATCATGCCGCCGGATTGTCGACGCCGCAACAATTGATGATCGCACTTTTCTCGTTATATGGGCTGTTGCAAGATGGCGCCGGCTATCAACAAGAAGTGATCGGCATTTGCCGCGAGCGTGAACGCATTTTATTCACGGCGTTAGGCTTGCCACCAGCGGATCCGCATTTGGACACGGCTTATTATGTCGATATCGATTTGATGCAGTGGGTCACCCAGCGCTATGGCCAAGCCTTCGCCAAAAAGTTGAAAATCCACAGTTCACCGACGCAGATCTTGGTGCAATTAGCAGAACGCAAACATTTATTGTTGCTGAAAACCAGTCCTTTTGGTAGTGATGCTTGGTCCGTCAGAATTTCATTGGCGAATCTTGCCACCAGTCAATATCAACAAGTCGGCGCGCGCATCATCGCGTTGTTCGACGATTTACACCGAAAAATGGAGGCATAATTTGAAATCTCCGAAGTTTATGGAAGTGGCACAAGAAATCGCCGCTCGTGTGCACAATGGCCATTACACCAGTGCCCAGCGCTTGCCGTCAGAATACGATCTCGCCGATGAATTTGGCGTCAGCCGCTTGACGGTGCGCAAAGCCATCGATGCCTTGGTCAAACAGCAACTTTTGATCAAAGACCCGCGCAAAGGCACCTATGTGATGGCGTCGGCAGAAAATGGCAAAGTTGAAAGTGGCCGCGGTGGCCTGCAAAGTTTCACCGAAGCCGCCTTAGCTTATGGCAAAACGCCGCATACTGATGTGTTGAATTATCAAGTGATCGACCATCCTAGCGCCGACATTGTAAAAAAACTCGATTTAGACGCGCGCCTTGATCCCAAAGTCGTCGAACTAGAGCGCTTGCGGTATTGGGATGATGAGCCGATGACCGTCGAACACTTAATGATTTGCGATGAATATGTGCATGGCATCAATGCCGCCGATTTCAAAGGGTCACTATTTGAACTGTTGGCACCCAAAGTCGAGCTGGCTTATTCCCATCAAGAAATTGAAGCCTTATTGGTGGATGAACGCATCAGCAAGCTTCTGCAAGTACCAGTTGGGGCGCCGCTGCTGAAAGTGCACACGGTCACTTACACCGTTGATGCCAAGCCAGTTTTTTATGACACGTCTTATTACCGCGCGGATAAATACACCTTTAAGTCCACGCTGACCCGCTTTGATTAAAAATGGGGTGATGAAATGTATACAGC
>CAKRHU010000257.1 GCA_934339215.1 uncultured Lacticaseibacillus sp. | reverse complement strand
TACACCAACGGGACCGTGATCACGGATGCTTTTTTAGATTTAAAATATTGGTTGAATCCGAAATTTGATGCCAGCACCAGTGTTCCCTTCATCCCCCAAGTTTCCGAACGCCCAGACCTTTTCGGCTACGGCAACACCGGTTATACCAAAATCGGTCATACCCAAGACTTGGCGTTGTATCAAAATCCTTATGCGCTCGGTTTGGGCTTTGCGGCTAGCACCCAAATTCTGAAAACCAAGTTGCTGGATGGCATGCCGATCGTCAATCAAGAATTGCTGTTGTCTGCGTTGACCGGGACAAATTTCCAAACCTTATTTCATAAACAATATTTATCTGAACCGATTTTAAAAGAAGCGGCCTGGTCCGGCGCCACCGTGAAAAAGAAAACCAGCGGCGCCATTGCCACCGTTACCTACACGTTCACAGCGACGTCGCGCAATCCGTATTACTTACAAATTCCATCCACCTTCACCGACAGTGTGGTATCACTCACCCAAAATGGCCACACCGTCCCCATCTACGATACCTTCCGCGATCCAGAATTGCTGAATGTGACGCCAAGTGCCCCTGGCAAAAAACAAACGTTGGTGTTCACCTTATTGAAGGATTCTGCTGACTTCGGTCAATTGCAACTGTATCACTTAGATCAAGCCACTGTCGCCAAAAAGCTGAAATCCTTACAAACCAGTCCTTGGCACATCACCAAACGCGGCGATCGCAGTTTAAGTGGAACAATCACCATCAAACAAACACACCAAGTCTTACAAACCACCTTACCAAATATCGCCGGCTGGCATGTCCAAGTTGACGGCAAACCAGTTAAGCCTAAAACCAGCCTCGGCTTGTTTATGACCATTCCGTTGTCTAAAGGCAAGCATCACATCACCATGGTTTACACACCGCCTTATCTTTGGTGGGGCTTGTTGACCACCATCATTTGCGCCAACTTGGTCGGCTTGTGGTGGTTGTTCACTCCCACCGGTAAACATCGTCGGCATTAAAAGAAGCCGTTCACTCGCACAAGGAGTGAACGGCTATTTATGTGGCGCTATTCTTTTTGATCTTTGACTAAGCCATGCTTGAACGCATAAATTGCCGCTTGGGTCCGATCATCAACTTCAAGTTTGGCCAATATGTTTGACACATGCGTCTTCACCGTTTTCAAGGTGATGAACAGCTCAGTGGCAATTTCTTGATTGGACTTACCTTGTGCGATCAATTGCAGGACTTCGCGCTCGCGATTGGTCAAATCATCATATAAGGCCGGTTGAGGCTTTTGCGTCAAGCGATTCATCATTTTCGTGGTGACTTGCGGCTCCAGCACCGATTCACCTTTCGCGGTTTGGCGGATCGCATTGGCAATTTCTTCAGCCGTCGCGGTTTTCAAAATGTAGCTCGCCGCGCCAGCTTCAATGGCTGGATACACTTTTTCATCATCGATGAAACTGGTCAAAATAATGATCCGCGCTTCTGGCCAAGCTTTGAGAATCTTTTGGGTTGCTTCAATGCCATCCATGTGCGGCATCACCAAATCCATCAAAATCACGTCTGGTCGCAATGCCAACGCTTGATCTAAGCCTTCTTGGCCGTCTGTGGCTTGGCCGACGACTTCGATGTCTGGCATCACGCCTAAGTATGTCGATACGCCTAAGCGCACCATTTCGTGGTCATCTACAAGTAATACCTTAATCATCTGCTACTTCCTTTGTTATCGGCACGCGAATTTCAACACTGGTCCCAAGGTTAGGAAAACTGATCACTTTGGCTGTGCCACCAAGGCTGGCGGCACGTTCACGAATATTGGATAAGCCATAAGACCCGGTGGTGTCGGCATTTTCTGGTTCAAAGCCAACGCCGTCATCCACCACGCGCAATACCACGGCATTGCCAATTTGTTTTAAGTATACCTCTAAGCTTTGGGCTTTGGCATGGCGTAATGTATTGGATAACAATTCTTGCACAATGCGGAATAAATTGTCTTCCATCGCTGCACCTAATGACACATCTGCCAATTCCCAAGTGATCTTGATTTTAATTTTGGTTTGGAGCTCTTGTAATAACGCAATAATCCCTGCTTTTAAAGTTTTACCTTCCAAAGTGGTTGGCCGCAAGTGCAACAACAAGGCCCGCATTTCCGCTTGCGCTTCATTGATCACCCCTTCAATAGTGGTGATCTGCTTGAGCATCGCATTGTCTGGATCTTGGCTGGTCATCACCGAACGCACCGCTGATAACATCATCATCGCCGCAAACAGTTGCTGCGAAACGGAATCATGCAATTCTCGGGCTAAGCGATGCCGCTCTTGCGTCAAGATTTCTTCTTTGGTGACGCCTGCGACTAATACTGGGGTATTGGAGTAGCGCTCGATTTCACGCTGCAGGCGGATCATTTTTTGGCGTAAGGCTTCAAGCATGCCGGCGACATCTTCGCCTAAAACGGCAGATGCCTGCGCTTGTTTGGCCAAAATCGGTGCATCATATTGGCCAGCAGAAATCGTGGCCAGCCGTTTGGCGAGTTGATTGTGCTGGCGACGCAACATGTAATAACTGGTGGCAGCCACCAATCCCGCGACGACCACGGACCCGCCGATCAAATACAACACCAAAGGCGCCGTGTACACATTGCGAACTAACAAATTGCCGAAGTTACTATGGGTTTGCACCGTCATCATATAAACCAGCCCCACTTCAAGCAAGCCAGTTAAGCCCAAGGTCGCAAAAAATTGCCATACCACGCGCTGTCCGCGTATCATACTGCCAACACCTCCACATCCCCAACTAAGACATTTGTGAGGATATGAATGTGGCGAGAAGCATCATCATAGTCTTCACTGAAATACTTACGCGTTTCATTTTTCATTGGGACTTCTTTGCCATCCACTGACAAAGTCCCGATCATCGCCGAGTGATCAATGGCAATGCCGACGCCCACTGGCACTAAGATCCGCGTTTTCCCAAAACCTTTGCGAATGACGACCACGTTTTCGCCTTTTGGCAAAAGTGTATTGCCCAGATCGATGATGGTATCCCCTGCCGCTACGGTCATGTTGATGTCATCCCATTCAAACTGGGTTTGGCCGATATTCGTATCCCCAAACCACGGATGGCTATGCGTCATGCCGGCTTTTGGTTGCGGTTGACGCGTGGTCACCGCCATAAAATGCTTCCGCGCCCAAGGACCGAGGCTAGAATTTTGACTGGTGAACAGTTTCAAGCTGGCACATGCGGCTAAAAACAGCATGATCCAAATCATCGGATTGACGAACACCGACACCACCACGCTGATGCCACCCACCGTCAGCCAAAAGGTTTGGAAGCGATGGACCTTCGCGCCGATCACTAACGCAACCACGCCAAATACCACCCCGA
>CAKRHU010000256.1 GCA_934339215.1 uncultured Lacticaseibacillus sp. | reverse complement strand
GCTAAGTTGATGTCTGCTTCTAGGGCATCGATGTCGGTTTCGACAAAATGCGCATAGTCATCGCGAATGGCATTGGCCAGATCTGCGGTGGTGTTTGCCGCTTGGGTCAATACCGCATAAGTATCGTCGGTTTTGACTTCGTGATGGCTGATGGCTTCGTATTTTTCCGCGATGCGCACCAAGTTGGGGAGCTGTTCATAAATGAAATGCCCGGCGGCGCCCATGGCCATCGGGTTGTTCACGATCGCTTTAAAATAGGCGTGCAACACGTCGACGATGTCGGTGTTGATGGCGATGCTTTTGAGCTTTGGCACGCGGGCGATGATGGTTTCAAATTCTTGCACTTGATCAGATACGGTATCCATGGTTTCACGGAAGACTTTGACTTCACTGTCGTCTAAACCGGATTCTTGATAATGGGCGGCCATGCTGGCACTTAAAGGCTTGGTGGCATTGGGGACAATGGGACGCGGGCGGGAAAGCTCGCCGATCAAGCGGGCGACGCCAAACACGGCGCCGACAAAAATCGCCATGCCAATGTGGCCACTTAATAAGCCAAGCGCGGCGCCGCCTGCGATCCAAACCAACACCCGCCAAGTGCGAATGCGTTTTTGCGTTTTTTTCACCTGGTTCACTTCCTAACTCGTTATGCCCTCATTTTAGCATATAACCGCGCCTTCAATATCAGACTTCGGGTGGAGTTTAAGCAAGTTTTCTTTAAGTCCTTGGCTGGATGGTAGTACAACGGTATAGTTGATACAGTAGATGCATTTGAGGAGGGCTAAACATGACCCCAGAAACCTTACTATCAGAAGAAACGTTATATAAAGGAAAAGTTGTGACCTTAGGCAAGCAAACAGTGCGCTTAGCTGATGGACAAAAAGCCTTGCGTGAGGTCGTGCATACCACCGGCTCGGCTGGGGTATTAGCCCTTGATGGTGACCGCGCTTTGTTTGTCAGTCAATGGCGGGCGCCGTTAAAGCAAGTGACCGTGGAATTGCTGGCGGGTCGCATTGAAGTGGGGGAAGATCCTCGCGATACGGCTGCGCGCGAATTAAATGAAGAGGCGGGTTTGCAAGCGGGGCGCTTGACGCCTTTGACGCAGTTTTATCAAGCTGCTGGATTTTCTGATGCGTTGTGTCATTTGTTTTTGGCTGAAGATTTAACGTCAGTGGCTGACAAACGCCCGCAAGATGTTGGTGAGTTCGTGGATGCGCAATGGCTGACGCTTAAAGAAGCCCAAGGCTTGCAAGCGCAAGGGGTGATCTGCGATGCCAAAACGGTTTTAGGCCTAGCCTTATGGGCCAATATGAAAGGATAATCATATGGACGACGAACCAAAAACCCGCAAAGCTTACCGCGAAGCGCAAAAACATTCGCAAAGCCAAGCCTCTGAGCGTGACAAGAAGCGCGTGCAAGTCGAGCGCGAATACGCCCGGGAACAGCGTCAAAAAAGGCGCGGTAAAATGCAACCCAATGGGCAATTTGATGACATCACTTATAAGCGTGTCACTGGGTTAAAGAAGAAACTAAATTGGGCGATCGGTATCGTCATCGTGTTGCTGATCATTGTCTTTTTGGTTTTAGCGTTTGTCTAATTGCGACTTACTTTAATAAAGCGTATACTAGACTCAGACATTTTTTTGAAAAGAGGACAACACATGACAATCGGCGTGATTTGCGCAATGGAAGAAGAACTGCGGGCATTATTGGCAAAACTAGATGATGAAACAGAAATTTCTGTGGCCAACCAACATTATTTCAAAGGCACCATCGAAGGGGTTTCGGTGGTATTAGTCGAATCTGGGATCGGCAAAGTGCAAATGGGCATGACCACTGCGATCATGTTAGAAAAATTTGCCCCAGATGTTGTGATTAATACCGGCTCTGCTGGCGGGATCGGTCAAGGCTTACAAGTCGGCGATGTGGTGTTATCCAGTGCAGTTGCCTATCATGATGCCGACGCCACGGCTTTTGGCTATGAAATGGGTCAACTCCCACAACAACCCCAAAAGTTCACGGCAGATGCACAAGTCGTCGTCGACATTGCCCGCGCCGCTGAATCGGTTGGCTTGAACACCAAAACCGGCTTGATCGTATCTGGTGATCAATTCATCGCGTCAGATGAGGCCAAAAAGCGCATTTTAGGGATTTATCCAGAGGCGCTTGCCGCTGAAATGGAAGGCGCTGCGATCGGCCAAGTGGCCACGCAATTCAACACGCCATTCGTGGTCATCCGTGCGATGAGCGACACTGCGGATGGGGATGCTGGCCAAAGCTTCGATGAATTTATTGTCGATGCCGGCAAACGTTCCGCCCAAATGTTACTTGCTTACATTCACCAATTAAAGGAAGCCTGATCATGCAACATATTTATCTTGATAACGCGGCGACCACGCCAATGGCACCAGCTGTGGTTGAGGCCATGACTAACCAAATGCAAAATGATTTCGGCAATGCCAGCTCCAGCCACTGGTTTGGTCGCACTGCGCATACTGAACTGGATGCCGCGCGTAAAACCATTGCCCAATCCATCAATGCCAAACCTGATGATATTATTTTCACCAGTGGCGCGACTGAAGCCAACAACACTGCCATTAAAACCGTGGCGCATGCGATGGCGTCAAAAGGCAAACACATCATCACCACGGCCATCGAACATCCCAGCGTTTTAGAATCGATGAAGGCATTGGAACGCGAAGGCTTCAATGTGACTTACTTGCCAGTGTCTGAAACTGGTGAGTTAGAGTTGGCAGATTTTGATGCTGCCTTAGATGATGACACGATTTTAGTTTCCGTGATGATGGGGAACAATGAAGTGGGCTCACGTCTGCCAATTAAGGCAATCGGTGAACGCTTAGTCGATCATCAAGCGCTGTTTCATACCGATGCGACCCAAACTTATGGCTTGTATGACATCGATGTTGACGCGTTGCATGTTGATTTCCTGTCCACGTCTGCGCACAAAATCAATGGGCCAAAAGGCGTTGGCTTCTTATACCGCCGCCCAGGTTATAAGTTGTTGCCATTCATGAACGGCGGCGAACAAGAAAAAAAGCGTCGTGCTGGGACTGAAAATGTCGCAGGCATCGTGGGCATGGCCAAAGCGGTGTCCTTATTGACCCCTGAAGTCAAAGCCAAGCACCAAGCTGATTTCTACGGCTTCAAGCAACAATTGTTGAAGCAATTAGATGACGCTGGCATCGATTATGCGTTGAATGGCAGCTTGAAGCCTGACAATCCCAACCATGTGTTGAACTTGTGGCTCAAAGGCTTGTCCACTTACGCCTTGCAAACTAACTTGGATTTAGCTGGATTTGCGATTTCAGGTGGGTCTGCATGTACCGCTGGGAGTTTGGAGCCGTCGCATGTGT
>CAKRHU010000255.1 GCA_934339215.1 uncultured Lacticaseibacillus sp. | reverse complement strand
GGGCATCGTGTCCAGCGTTTCGCGAATGGTCATCGCGGCGTGATCTTCAAGGTAGCCGGTGTCCAGCCAATCGTCTATGCCGTCAATCAATGGGGTATCAAAACGCCAAGTAGCGATCAACGGTTTTTGATGTGGTGTGTTGGCCAACGCTTTGAGTTGCGGCAAGGTCCAGTGGGCGATGGCAATGGCTGAAATCGGCAATCGATCCAACCAAGTGAGTTTATCGCAAGTCTCGCCGATGCCTTGCGTTGGCAAACTTTCCATCAAAGCCCAAATTTGCGTGTTCGGGTTATCCCGCGCATCCAGTGCCGCATGGATTTTCCCCAAGAAGTCAGAATCCGCGGTAATTGCAGGGGCGCCTTGGGTGTGGGCGGGAGATTTTTGATCGGAAATCAATAAGGCGTCAGCACCGGAGCGTTCGAATTCTTGGGCGGTGTAATAAGTATTCATCGGATTGCCAAAGCCGGATTGTAAATCAGCAATTAACGGTAAATCGGTTTGCAGACGCATGCGGCGCAAGTGGGCGGCATATTCACTGGCGGCCAGCAGTCCGGCGTCGCGAATGCCCAGCAACGTTTCAGCCGTTAAGCTGCCACTGAGAAATAAACCATCAGTCTTAGCATCTTTGAATTGGTGTAAGGTCAAACCTGAGCCGAATGCGGGATAAAAATGTGTCATGAAAATGCCTCCTAAAGTTTTAGGGTAAACAAAAAGCACCCCTCGTATCACGAAGGGCGCTTATGCGCGGTACCACCTTGTTTTTGCTACAATAGTAGCCTTTGCGGACAGTGTTAAGCTTATCCGTTGGCCTGATAATGGTGGCAACCAACTGGCACTCATCGCACCGGACGCTTAGAGCCTACTTTCCAGCTGATGACAGCGTTCCTTCCACCATTCAGAACGTCTCTGATCTGCCAAGCAACTGTACTCCTGCTCGTCATTGCTGTTTACTCATTTTAATTTAACGATACTTTAATCTCTTTTTGGCTGGTTGTCAACCACTGATTGCAGAAAAATTTGTCCATCGGCATGCGACTTCGTGATTTGTTCAGGCTTTGTTCACAAGATATTCAAGTTTTGCCCCTGAGTTTTCACATTCACTTTTGTAAACTAAGACTATCAGTGAAGTGTGAAAGTAGGCAATTTGATGAGACATCCAATTCAGCGCACGCTAGCAGTGGGCGTGGGTATTTTAGCAGTGGTGATCGGCGTGTGGGGTGTGCATCACGTCGTCAGCGGTCACGATCGCCAAACCACCAGCGCGATCGCAAGCAGTACTAGTACCAGTAGTAGCACGAGCACCACCAATGCCAAGCGTTCAGCGATTCAAGCTAAAATTCAGGCGTATCTGGACAAAGTCGGTGCCGACAAAACTGTCAGTGTGACCTTTAAAAATTTAACCCCGAAAGCTGGCTCGACGGCATCAAAGAATGCCCTTTATAATTCAGGCAGTTTGTCTGCGTCAGTCAATGGCGATGCGCTGGAAACCTCGGCCAGCACGTATAAATTATTTATTGCGGCTTATTTGTTCAGCCATAACTATACCTGGACGGATGCTGCCACCACTGGGTTTAACAATATGGTGGTGAACTTGGCTAATGATTTTTCTGAAAGTATTCTTTCCGAGTATGGGGCGTCGACCATCGACCGTTATTTGACCAGCCAAGGTTGGAACAAAGTTTTCGATGATGACCGCGCTGCAGAAACTACCAGCAATACGTTGGCTTCAGTGTTGACCAGTTTGCAAGCAGGGACCGGTGCTTTCAGCGATAGCAGTTTACAAAATTGGTTACTCAGCGACATGAGCGAACAAGTGTATCGCGATGGCATTGCCGCGGCAGCTGGATCTGGTGCCACCGTGCAAGACAAAGTCGGATTCTTGGATGGTGTCAATAACGATGCGGCAATCGTGACCTTGCCTGATGGTGAACGGTTCATTTTGGTGATCATGACGCATGGACATAACCAAGCGACACTGGATTTCTCACGGATCAATACCATCGCCAAACAAGTGATCAAACTCGCATATGGCGCTTGACTTTTGTAAGTAGCGCAGGTATCATGCAGATAAGTGGTCATAGTAGGGACTTAAAGAGAGTTGAACAATTGCTGAAAGTTCAACAACGCACCCGAATCCAAGCCGCAGATTCCATAATTCAATATTGCTAAGTAAAAGTGTGAAGCGTGGCTTCGAACGAGGATGGTACCGCCCAATTCTGGGTGCCTCGATCGAAGGCGCGTTTTTTGGCTCAGGAGGGGCGTATGATTCGCAGTCTGCAACATTGTCACCGCATCGTGGTAAAAATCGGCACCAGTAGTTTGATCCACAAAAATGGCAAGGTCAACTTGCAAACTATCGACCGCTTGGCCTACACGCTAGCGGCACTAAACAATCAAGATTATGAAGTGGTGTTAGTCTCTAGCGGTGCCATCGGCGTGGGCCTAGATAAAATGCACCTCACTGAGCGCCCAGCGGCTATCGCTGAACAACAAGCCATCGCTGCTGTTGGCCAAGGCGAATTGTTGCGTTTGTACATTCAGCGTTTTTCTGATTACGACACCCAAGTCGGGCAAATGCTGTTGACGCATGACACCTTTGATTATCCAATCAGCCGCCAGCACGTGTTGGACACGTTGGAAACTTTGTTGCAGCGCTCGATCGTGCCGATCATCAACGAAAATGACACGGTGGCTGTTGATGAAATGGATCACCGCACCACCTTTGGCGATAACGATCAACTGTCAGCGTTAGTGGCCAGTCGTATCGGTGCGGATTTGTTGTTGGTGTTGTCAGATATCGACGGGTTGTATGACGCGGATCCCCACAAATTCCAAAATGCGCGCAAACTTGAAGCCGTGACGCATTTAAGCCAAGACATTTTACAAGCGGCAGGCGGTAGTTCCACGCGCTTTGGCACCGGGGGCATGGTCACCAAGCTCAAAGCCGCGCAAACGATGATGCAAGCGGGCAAGGCGATGGTGTTATGCAGTGGCGCCGATCCGCGGGTGATTTTGCGCGTCTTAGCAGGTGAAGATGTGGGCACTTGGTTTGGTAAAAATACCGCAACGCTTAACGCATAGGAGGCAAACTCATGCAAGCAGCTGATTTGATTCAATTAGGGCAACAAGCCCAAGACGCCGCCAGCACTCTGGCGCAACTGGATAACGCCGCCAAAAATCGCGGGTTGATGGCGATGGCTGATGCCTTGATCGCACATACCCCTGAAATTCTCGCTGCCAATGCGCAAGATGTTGACGCGGCTACTGGTAGCAAGTTCTTGGACCGCTTGACTTTAACGCAAGCGCGCATAAAAGACATGGCCACTGGGTTACGCCAGTTGGCCAGCTTACCAGACCCGACGGCTAAAGCCGATCAAGCTTGGCG
>CAKRHU010000254.1 GCA_934339215.1 uncultured Lacticaseibacillus sp. | reverse complement strand
GCCATATCTCTTGCAATTATTGATTCTGGCAATTGACTAAGCAGGTCAAATTTAATGGCATCATTTGGGATCTCTGGATTGTTAAGAAACGCTAATATATCCGCTAGTTCTTCTTGTAATGTAACTTGATAACTTAAATCGTCTTTTGTATACTTTTTCATCACTTATTCCTCCGAGCTTCAGTTTCGCGTACATACAGGTCTACTGAAGCTAACAAATCAATATAATTATTCATTAATAACAGTTCTCGATAGACCGCAAGAATTTCTAGATAATGTTCATCCTTTGTTAATCCTGATAATTCATCAGAAATACTGCTGTATAACTGAGGTTCGTTAACCATACCATAATGCGCATATCCAGACAAGACATTAAGCCGACGCAACATATTATCGAAGTTCGCTTGTTTAATTAAAGTCACTAATAGATAGCGTTGGGTTTGTTTTCTTGATTTTCCAGGTTGATAATCCTGTAGTAACTTGTGAAAATCATTCAAAGTTTTGTTCAACTCTGGAACGAGATTTCGGTCAAAATACTCAACTGCCTTTACAGTATGATCAAACAGCTCCACTTCCGTCGCTCGAGTCGCCTTACGCTGCTCTTTCAAATAGGAGCTGACACCTAAATACCCACTGGCCACCACCAACAAGCCTTGCACCAAGTTCCACAACAACAACCACTGACCGACTGCGCTGGACTGACTGCGAAAAACTGGCCCGATCCACACCAATGCCTGAACCACAACACCACCCACAACATTCACAATTGCGACACTTAACAACAGCCACCAAGTTTTGCGTTTTTCCATAGTGATCGCCCTTTCACTATATAAATACGCAAAAAAACCGAGAATCATCTTCTCGGTCCAAACAAAATTTTCAATTAATCATTCAAGGCTTGATAAATCGTAAACAATCCGGCTTTCACCGCCCGGCCGCGGACATCTGCTCGCGCGCCTGGAAAATGATACAAGGTCGCAGTCGTCGGCTTCCCCGATTGTGCCAAGCCGATCCACACCGTCCCAGCTTCTTGGCCTTCAGCAGGTCCCGGTCCAGCCACCCCAGTAAATGAAACGGCGATATCTGCTTCAGCTTTGCTCAACGCCCCGTCAGCCATTGCAATCGCAGTTTGTTCACTGACCGCGCCATCAGCATTGATCTTGTTTTCATCTAACCCTAAAAACAACGCTTTGGTATGGTTGCTATATGTCACAAACCCGCCTTTAAACCACTCAGAAACGCCGGGCACATCGCCCAATGCCGATTGGAAGGCCCCAGCAGTCAAACTTTCTGCCGCCGTCAACGTCAGATGATGCGTCGATAAAGCATGCACGGCCACTTGTGCTAGTGAATTATCATCACCAAAGCCGTAGAAGTACTGGCCAACGCGATTTAACACGGCTTTTTGCATCGGGGCAATCAAAGCTTGCGCTGCTTCAGGCGTTTCAGCCTTGGCCGTGATCCGCAACGTGACTTCCCAATCTTTAATGTAAGGCGCGATGGTTGGATTGGTTTGGTTTTCGATCAAATCTTGTAATTCTGTGACTAACACCGATTCGCCGATGCCAAAGAAGCGCAACACTTTACTTTCCAACACCGCATTGCCGCCAAGGACTTTCAACAAGTATGGCACCAGTTGGTCTAACACCATCGGCTTGAATTCCTTAGGTGGTCCAGGCAGTAAAATGTAGCGATGTGCCGGCGCTTCAAACACTGCCCCAACCGCTAAGCCGACATGATTGGCCAACACATGCGCGCCTTCAGGATACTGGGCTTGCACCCAATTATTGGCCGTCATCGTGTGATGTTGTTGTTCCGCATAATGCGCCAACTTATCATGCGCTGGCTGATCTGTGGCCAGGTCCACGCCTAAATGCTTGGCCAACACTTGTTTGGACAAATCGTCTTTGGTCGGACCAAGGCCGCCGAGCAACACGACCACATCAGCGCGTGAATCAGCCAGTTGTAACGCTTGTTCCATCCGCTCAGGATTATCACCGACCACTTGTTGATTTAAGCTATCAATGCCTAAATCGGCAAATTGTTTGGCTAAGAAGCTGGCATTAGAGTTAACGATTTGACCTAGAAGAATTTCAGTCCCAACGGCAATGATTTCTGCTTGCATGTGCTTACCACCTTTTAAAATATTTCGTGCTGATCGCGTCGCGCTTTTTGAAGCAACGCAGCCACGGCTAGCTTCAAAAACCACTGGGAAACCAAAAAACGCAGGCCACCACTCGGGCGGCGCTGCGTTGAATTGCTTTAGAATGAATCAGAGAAGACGCCGCGGTTCTTGTAGAAGTATTCGGTCCCAGAGTAAATCGTGAAGAATACCGCCAAGTAAAACAAGATCAAGTCGATGCGCAAGCCTAAGCCAAAGTTATTGAACATTAAGAAAATAATCGCAAACATTTGCGCATTGGTTTTGATTTTACCGGGCCAAGCCGCAGCCATCACTTCACCGCTACCTGCCAGCAACAAGCGCAAGCCAGTCACCGCCAGTTCCCGCCACAAGATGATTGCCACGCCCCAAGCAGGCACAGATCCGCGCACTGCCAAGAAAATGAACGCCGTCATGACCAATAATTTATCAGCTAAAGGATCGGCAAACTTCCCGAAGTTCGTGACCAAATGATTACGCCGCGCAATTTGGCCATCAGCAAAGTCGGTCAAGCACGCCACGATAAAAATGATCACCCCAACAAACCAGCTAGTGGCCACTGGTTCGCCGAATACGGACACGGCGCCGGCTGGCCAATTAAACACTAACAATAACGTGAAAATCGGAATCAAAATCATCCGCATCAGCGTTAATTTATTTGGTAAGTTCACCCTTAATTACCCGCACTTTCCGTTGTAAAGTTGATGGTTCGAACAAAACTGGTCCCACTGGAGATATCCACATTGGTCTTGTTCAACTTAATGGTCGTCGTCGTCGCATTCCCAGACTTCACCGCAAACCTCGTGGTGCCAGCTGGCAAGTCAACCGTATGATCAGCACCAGCAGATAACGTCCCTTGCCAAGTAGCCGTCCCATTGATCAAGACTTCGACCCAAGCCGCACTCTTGGAGGCGCCGACGGTAATCGTGTTGGCAGTCGTCGGCCAGTTCTTCACCGTCACGGCTTGAGCAGCGTTCGCTTCAGCAGCGACAGCCACGCTCAACTTGCTGGAAGCCTTTTTGCTAGAGCTAGATTTCTTGGTTTTCTTCTTGCTGGCACTCGACGTCTTGTCAGCCGTGCTTGATGACTTGCTAGAAGACTTCTTAGACGTGCTGGTCTTCTTTTTGCTGGAAACGGTCACCGAACTAGCAGTGTCTGGGATCGCTTGTTTGTCGGCTTGCGAGCTCTTAAAGGTCACCACATAAGCGACGGCAATGATCAACACAGCCACAACTGCGAT
>CAKRHU010000253.1 GCA_934339215.1 uncultured Lacticaseibacillus sp. | reverse complement strand
GCCATGTGTCCCGCTTGAATGCCAGGCCCGGCTAACGCACGCAAGGCGGCAAGATTTTGCACCAACCCTAACGCGACTAACACTTGTTGCAAAGTGGCAACGTCTTGATAATTGCCAAGGCGCTTGGCGGCTTGAGCGGCTGGCAAAGCGCTGATCGCCCCGCCGACAATACCAACTGGCAGAGGCAAACTTAACTGACCGTTCAATTGATCAGCTTCCAAATGCCACGTACTCAAACCCACATAATGGCCGCTGGCTGCTGCATAAGCATGAATGGCGGCACTGACGGCACGGGTATCATTACCACTAGCCAACACAGCTGCAGCAATACCATTCATAATGCCTTTGTTATGCGTCACAGCCCTGGCCACATCCACTTGCGCCAAGTCACTTAAGGCCGCGATTTTGCGCGCAATGGTTGGCCCATCCGTGGTTTTAGTTTGTAAGGTCTCAACACTTAAGGCCACTGACGCGGTGGTCAACTGCCGATCTTCATTGCTTAAAATCGCGACTAAGGCGTCGGCATTCAGCCATTGCTTGAGTTGTCCAGCGACTGCTTCGCAAATCGTGTTGACAATGTTAGCACCCATGGCTTGTTGCACATCAATGATCAAACTGATTTTCAAAAAATGCGCTAAAATTTGCGTTTCAACTTTTTGCAAACCGCCACCGCGCCGCACGATCGATGGATGAGCGGCATCTGCCAAGCTTCTGATTTCCGCTCGGCGCGCGTTGATCATTTGCTGAGCACCTGGAAGATCAGCCAATTGATCAAACACGATTTCACCGACCACCACATGTTTTGCTGCTGTGGTGGTCACCCCACCGTTAAGTTTCGCAATGCGAGCGCCATTTGAAGCCGCGGCAATCACAGAAGGTTCTTCCGTAGCCATCGGCACTTGATAAACTTGGCCATTGACCTTTAAATCTTTGGCCACGCCTAACGGTAAAGCAAATTGGCCGATTTGATTTTCGCTTAAGGCATCCGCAATGGCTGCAGGCAGAACTTGTGGGTCAGCCCAAAAGTCTGCGTCAGCAGGCGTCAAATTTTCTGATTGCACTAAGGCTTTCCGCCGTTGCGCCGGCGTCATTTGGTAAAATTTCACCATCAGCGGCTCACCTGCATCGCCACGGCCATCCCGCCGCCGATGCACAAGGCGCCAATACCACGGTGTTGCTCATTTTGCGCCAGTTCATGCACCAAAGTCACCATCAAACGAGCACCACTTGCACCTAAGGGATGCCCTAAAGCAATGGCGCCACCACGCGGATTCACGCGAGTCATGTCCACGTGCAAGTCGCGCGTGACCGCCACGCTTTGAGAGGCAAAGGCTTCATTTAATTCTAAGGTATCGATCTCAGTTAAGTCGGTATCGGTTTTGCGGACCAACTTTTCGATCACAGACTTTGGGGCATAACCCATGATCCGCGGTGCGATGCCGCCTTCAGCAAACCCATCGATGGTTGCGAGCCAAGTTAAACCTAATGCTTCCGCTTTGCTTTGCGTCATTAAAATCATCGCTGCTGCACCATCATTGATGCCACTGGCGTTGCCAGCCGTCACAGTGCCGTTTGCCCGAAATGATGGTCGCAAATGGGCCAGTTTTTCGGCGCTGGTATCAGGGCGTGGGCCTTCATCAGTGGCCACAACCACATCGCCTTTGCGAGCATGCACAGTCACTGGTGCGATTTCATCGGCAAACACGCCGGCTTGTTGGGCGGCGACGGCTTTTTGATGCGACGCTAAGGCAAACGCATCTTGTTGTTCGCGGGTCACTTGATATTCATTGGCGACATTTTCTGCGGTGATGCCCATCGGTTCATGGCTGAACGCATCAGATAAGCCGTCTTGCATCATGCCATCGACAAACGAAACATCACCGAGTTTGTGGCCATGGCGCATGTTTGGCGCGTAAAAAGGCGTTTGGCTCATATTTTCGGTACCGCCGACTAACACAATGTCTGCGTCCCCCATAAGGATCGCACTTTGGCCTAAACGGATGGCTTTCAAACCGCTACCACAGACTTCATTGATGGTCATGGCCGTGCTGGTTTCTGCCATACCGACGCCTAAGGCAATTTGTCTGGCCACATTTTGGCCAGAGTTTGCTTGTAACACATTTCCGAAAATGGCTTGATCAATTTGCTCTGGATCGATTCCAGCAGCTTGAATAGCAGCCGCACCGGCCGCTTTGCCTAATTCTACGGCTGATACCGAACTCAATGCGCCGCCGAACTTCCCGATCGCGGTGCGTTTTGCACTGACAATGACAATGGTATCCATAACGTCCTCCAAATTGTTGCGTCGAAATCCTCGACGGATAAGAAATTGTACTTTATTAGTATACGCGACTCCTTGAAAGTTTCAAAACAACGTTAACAATTCTTAAGTTGGGTACAATTATTTTGATTTGCAACCACGCAAAAAGGCTTGACCAAAGTGGATTTGATCAAGCCTTTCCATTATGCCTGTAAATGAACCCCGACTGGGACCACGCGACCATCTTGATAGACAAATACGGCGCCATAGATGTCGGGTTGCTTTTCCCAATTTGGGATCGGCGCACCGGCAAAAAATAACCGTTTGGCTTCTGTTTCTGCCACTACAGACTGACGGGCAAAAACCGTCACCCCTGCCAGTTTGGTTTGCAAAGGATGACCAGTCCGAGAATCGAGTAAATGATGGTATTGTTTGCCATCGACGATCAAAAAGCGCTCATAAATGCCACTTGTCACCGCAGAACACGCTGGCAAAACTGTGCGGCCAACTTCATCATGGCGCTCAGCTTGGGGATCTTGCACCCCGATCACCCATTGGCCATCGACGCGTCGTGGTGACTCGCCGACAAACACCAAGTTGCCGCCGAGATCGATAATGCCACTAGCCACGCCATACGCCCGCCATAAATCTGCGATGCGATCGGCGATTTCACCTTTGGCAATGCCGCCGAGATCTAGTTCCATGCCAGGTTGTAATAACTTGACCGTCAACTGATCGTCGTTTAATTCAACTTGCATGGGGTCGATCAACTGTTTACGTGCGGCAATATCAGGCTCGTCTGGGACATTAGCAGCTTTAAACCCGATTGCCCAAAGTTTGACTAATGGGCCGATCAAGGCATTGAAGCCGAAGCTTTCTCGACTTGCTAAGACGGCACGTTTCACCAATTGATACGTCGCCGGCGACACCACAACGGCATGGTCACCTGCAGCATGATTGATGCTCATGACTTCAGATACTTGACGGTTGACCGTCAAACGATCTTCATATTCTGCGACCAACGTCATCGCCGCATCAATGGCCACATCATTTAATTCACAGAAAGTGGTTAAGGTAATCGTTGTCCCTAAGCCGTAGCCGACTTTCACACGTTTCGTCAAACGAGACATTAGTGTTCAGA
>CAKRHU010000252.1 GCA_934339215.1 uncultured Lacticaseibacillus sp. | reverse complement strand
AGTTGATCAGCGGCAGTTTTTGCATGGTTTCAAAATTATTGATTGACATTTGGCCATCGGCTGCCATTTAGAGAGTGAAAAGTTTCTCAAATTTCGATTCAGCTATTGCCGATACCATTACCGGAACATCAGCATATAATTCACTATTATCATCCATACTGTACGATATTTTAAAACTGCTTTTTAGAAGACTTTTTTCGAATAATATCCCCTTGCCTGTCAGTTTGAACCAACATTCGTAAACCTCACCCCCAACTGCTTGCCATCATCTATAATGTGAGCGCATCCAAAGGAGGGACGATCATGAAAGTCACCATTTTTTCGACTTGTATTATGGACTTGTTATTTCCCAACGTCGGCATCGCCATGGTCGAAGTGTTGGAACGCTTCGGCTGTGACACCGCCATGCCAGTCAAGCAGATCTGTTGCGGACAGCCAACGTACAATTCAGGCTATATCAAAGATACCCAGAAAGTCATGCACAACGAAATCGACGCACTGTTATCCGTTGATGCTGACTACATTGTGGGCCCCGCTGGCTCTTGTGTGGCGATGCTCAAAGAATACCCCCATCACTTAGCGCTAGATCCGCAATACGCTGACAAAGCCCAACAACTCGCAGATAAAACATATGAGTTCTCTCAGTTTGTGTACCGCGTGTTGCATGTGGAAAATGCTGGTGCTGAACTTAACGCCACTGCCACTTATCACCGCTCTTGTCATATGACTCGGCTGCTTGGCGAGCGCACCTCCCCGTTCGAATTGCTCAAACACGTTCAAGGCTTGACCATGATCCCGTTGCCACATTTGGAGAACTGTTGCGGATTCGGCGGAATGTTTTCCGTCAAAGAACCGGAAATTTCGCGGCAAATGGTCGATGAGAAAGTCGATGCCGTCTTATCAACCGAAGCGGAAGTGTTGATTTCTTGTGATCAAGCTTGTTTGATGAATATCGCGGGACGCTTCAATCGCCGCGGTGAGAAAATCAAAATCATGCACTTAGCCGAAGTCTTGAATTCAAATGTTGACCCAGCGCGGATCACTTATAACACTGATGCCGTTCTGGTTGCAGGAGGTGGCACTTATGCCGATCAAAACATCTGATCAACCTTTCACCACGCGCTTGAAAGAGTCTGAAGCGGACAAATTCATGCAACGGGCGGTCGCCAAAGCCCAAGATGCCCAATGGGACAAGCGCACGGCTTCGCGCGAGGATCTCGGCAATTGGCCACAATGGCGCGAACTCGGCGAACAGATCCGGCAACATGTGGTCCGCTACTTGCCAGATTACTTGGAACGCTTCAGCGATAATGTTGAAGCGCGCGGCGGGCACGTTTTTTTTGCCAGCACCGATGAAGAAGCCTCTGCCTACATTCAACAAATTGCCGTGGATCTTGATGCCCATCACATCGTCAAAAGCAAATCCATGGTCTCCACCGAAATCGACCTCGATAAGAAACTGCTAGAACTCCCTGATCGCACCCTACTGGAATCTGACCTCGCCGAATTCATTTTGCAAGAAGACGATTTCGATGAACCGACCCATATTGTGTTCCCGACCTTGCACAAAAACCGCGATCAGATCCAAACCATTTTCGAAAAAATCGGCTATACCGGCACCAACGATCCACAAGAAATGGCGCGCTTTGCTCGAAAATATTTGCGAGCGTCATTCCTAGAAGCGGACATGGGCATCACCGGTTGCAACTTTGCCGTCGCGGAAAATGGCTTAATCAACTTGGTCACCAATGAAGGCAATGCGGATTTGGTGATGGCCATCCCCAAAACCCAAGTCGTGGTCATGGGCATGGAGCGCCTCGTCCCCACCATGCAAGAGGCCGCCGTCTTAGACACGATGCTGGCGCGTTCAGCAGTCGGCCAGCGCATGACCAGTTATGCGACGTTCTGCGGCCCCGCGGTGCCAGATGAAATCGATGGCCCGGAAAATTTTTATGTGGTGATCCTCGACAACGGCCGTAGTAACGCGTTAGGCGGTCAATTCGAACAAGTCCTGCAATGTATCCGCTGTGGTGCTTGCTTGAACGTATGCCCCGTATATCGCCATATTGGCGGCCATGGTTACGGCTCGATCTATCCTGGTCCCATCGGCGCCGTATTATCGCCAGTATTGCGTGGCTATGAACAATTCGGCGATTTGCCTTTTGCCTCGAGTTTATGTGGGGCTTGCAGCGAAACTTGTCCGGTGAAGATCCCGCTACATGAATTATTAATCAAACATCGCGCCGTGATGAATGATCGCTTGAAACTCGACCACAGCTTCAACAACACCGTCATGCATGGCATCGGCATGGCCACTGGGACGCCGCCGATGTTTCGCATGGCACTAGATGTGGACCACGCAATGTCCGGTGCTATGGTCAAACACGATACGCCGACCGTTGAGAACTTCAGCAATCACAACGGCTACTTCATTCACGCGCCGGGCATGGCCAAAGGCTGGACTGATAGTCGCGACTTGCCACGCCCGCCCAAGCACAAAGAAAACTTCCGCAGTTGGTTCAAACACCACAAGGAGGCCTCCCATGACTGAACGTGAAGTCTTTTTAAACCATTTAGCTGAAGCTTCTGGGCGAGCGCGTCACCAGCTGGTCGATCACCCCTTTACCCCGATCAATGTGTTGCCTGCCACCACCCTCAGCGATTTATCCGCTGACGGACTGTTAGTCCTTGCACAGGAACGAAGCGAGGCTTTGCAAGTCGACTTTCAAGTCACCACGCAAAAAAAGCTCCCGCAAGTGTTAAATGCCTGGCTGAAGACCCAACAGGCCCAAAACATCTTGCTGCCGACTGACCCAAGACTTAGCGAATACGGCCTCGATCAATGGCTGGCCCACCTCGTGCCATCCCCTAGGTTTTGGCAACCCAATGCCGGCCGCGCCACGAATCTCGATGCGGCAAGTCACGCTGATGCGGCGATTTCTTTAGGAGATTATTTATTGGCGGAGTCCGGCACCTTAACCGTAGCCACCACTTGCGGACAAGGGCGCGCGTTTCATTTTCTGCCGACGCATTACCTATCGATCGTGCCGCGTAGCCATGTGGTGCCGCGCAGTTACCAAGCGATGCAAGCTTATCGCCAAGCCTTGCAAAATGGGACTTTGCAAACGTCAAATATCAATTTTATCTCCGGCCCTTCCAACTCTGGCGACATCGAAATGGTATTGATTGTCGGCGTGCATGGTCCATTGACGGTGAGCTATGTCGTGATTGATGACGCTTAGTTAACTTTTGAATAAACCGGTTTCCTCTCGCTAATTTTCGCGTTATGATAGAGAAAACGCCTACATTGAATTGTATCAAGCGAGAAAGGATGGCCGTGGGTATCAATGGATGGATTAGTATTAGCCGGTGGGACTTCCCGCCGCTTTGGGAAAGACAAGGCATTAGCGCATTTTGATTCGGCGG
>CAKRHU010000251.1 GCA_934339215.1 uncultured Lacticaseibacillus sp. | reverse complement strand
CAAACGCCCCAGCTAAAATCGCCGAAACGATGGCTTTGCCGGCGCGGATCGGTGGGTTGGTGACGATGGTATCAAAAGTCCCGTCGATTTGATCGTAAACTGAACTTTCGATGATTTGGATATTTTGAATCCCGTTGGCGTCGGCGTTGCGCTTAGCCAAAGCCATCGCGCGCTCATTGACGTCTGACATCACCACATCAAGCGCTGGTTGGGCAAGGGCCAAACTCAAGCCGATCGGCCCCCACCCGCAACCAACGTCTAACAAGCGGCCTTGTGGTTGCGTCTCAGCGACCACTGCGATCAATGCCCGGCTGCCATAATCAACCGTGTGCTTGGAAAACACGCCATTGTCTGAAGTGAAATGTAAATCATGCCCAGCCAGCGTGAAGTCAAAGCTGTGTTCATCATGGGCCAAATCCGGATCATTGGTAAAATATTGGTTCATGTTATTCTCCTATTGTTGTTGTCTGGCTCTAGCGTACCTTACTGTTTAGATAAATAGAAGAGCTTTGCTGGATAAAATGTTGCTTTCAGTAATATTCATGCGGTACGAACCGGTTTTGTACCGGATTGGTGCCGTACAAACACGCAAAAAAGCCGCCGTGCGACTCTCCTAAGAGAATCACACGACGGCTTTTTCGAACGCTTTAAAGTAAAAATTACTTCAAAGTGATAACGGCGCCAACGGCTTCAAGTTGTTCCTTGATCTTGTTAGCTTCGTCTTCAGTAACGTCTTCCTTAACAGCGGAAGGAGCGTTATCAACAAGACCCTTAGCGTCCTTCAAGCCCAAGCCAGTGATGGCACGAACTTCTTTGATAACCTTAACTTTAGCTTGGCCAGCTTCAGTTAATTCAACAGTGAAGGAGTCCTTGGCTGCTTCGGCACCAGCGCCGGCAGCACCAGCAGCTGCAACAGGGGCAGCAGCGGTAACACCAAATTCTTCTTCGATTGCTTTAACGAGATCGTTAAGTTCCAAGATGGAAGCTTCTTTGATCTGGTCGATGATTGCTTGAGTATCTAAAGCCATGATTGTTTCCTCCAATTTATTGGGTTTTATGCAGCTAGGCTGCGAGTATTAAGCGGCTGGTTCTTCGTCCTTGGCTTCGGCAACGGCCTTGACGGCGTATGCGACGTTGCGGACAGGCGCTTGCAATACGGAAAGCAACATTGAAAGCATACCATCGCGGTCTGGTAACTTGGCAAGTTCCAAGATTTGGTCCAGAGTTGCGACTTTGCCTTCGATGAAGCCACCCTTGATTTCAAGAGCGTCGAATTTATCAGCATACTTGGACATGATGCGGGCAGGTGCGACGGCATCTTCATCAGAAAATGCGATGGCAGTAGGGCCTTTGAAGATATCATCCAAGCCTTCATAGCCGGAAATATCAGCAGCACGACGCAAGTAAGTGTTCTTGAGAACTTCCATTTTGACGCCGGATTCACGTAACTCCTTACGAAGTTCGGTCACCTCATCAACGGTCAAGCCACGGTAGTTCACAACAACTGCGCTAGTAGCGGCCTCAAACTGCTTGACGATTTTGTCAACAGCTGCGGCTTTTTGTGCGAGAATTGCTTCACTCATTTGATTCACCTCCTGTAGTTTGGTTGAAGTTTTTGCAATAAAAAAACTCCATGTCCACCAAGACATAGAGGTATCTAATGGTTCCCGATACCACCTCGGCAGGATATTAAGGCTTACGCCACCTGAGTCTTAGGCAGAGTGAATTAACACAAAAAGCATCGTACCATGTGGCCGATGCTTTCGTCAAGTGATTTTTAAATTTAATTTGGGAGATCATGATCAGTGATCTTAATGATGCGATTACATCGGCGCATTCGCCATCGTCCAGTTTAAGTGGGTCTAGAATTTTTGGTGTTGGAAGATACTTCCACACTAGAAGTTCTAGACCTTTTTGAATAACAAAAAAGGCACCTATGCCTCCTAGTGCTATGCTTTAAGTGGCTAAACCAAAGATAAGCGAGGTAGGAATAGATGTCTCAACTAGATAGTACGCTTAAGTTGCTCAAAATTACAGATACAAATATTCACACGGAGGATGTTAGAGAAGAATATCGAGGAAAAGCATCGGGTCATAAGAAATATCTGATCATTCACGCTAGTTTAACTTACACGCTTAAGAAGTGCCCACAGTGTGGCTTTAACGCCTTACATCGCAATGGCTTTCTCGCTACACACATTCATGTCGATGGTCCTACTTCACAGCCGGTACTTCTAGAATTGGATAAGCAACGTTGGCTGTGCGCAAACTGCCACAGCTCATGCACCGCAACGACATCTGCTGTTAGAGCCAACCACGCCATTGGTCGTGAGCTCGAAGAGCACGTCCTTAAACTGGCTGCTAAGTCACTTCCAGCAAAAACAATCGCTACCCTGACGGGCATTTCTACCAACTCAGTGATCCGAATTCTCCACGCAAACATTCATCCGCATGCGAGTCATACACTTCCGGTCAATATCTGTTTTGATGAGTTTCGTTCAACGAAATCTGCGATGTCATTTATTTGTATTGATGCCGATACGCACAAGGCTGTGAAGGTCTTGAGTGGCCGCCTAAATAAAGATATCAAGGAGTTCTTCATCAATCAGTACAGTGTTGATGACCGCGCCGCGGTCAAACGAGTCGTCATGGATATGAACGCCTCATATCAAGCAATTGTTCATGAGCTATTTCCCAACGCCATGATCATTATCGATCGATTTCACATTGTTCAGTTGATTGCTCGGACAATGGATCAAATCCGTGTTCAGTGCTTGAAACAACTTGATGTCCACTCACGTGAGCACAAGATATTGAAGTCACTCTGGAAGTTATTTCATAAAGTCCATCCCGACGCAAAACATTCTCATTATCTATTTGGACTCAACGAGTACTCAACCGAACAAAATGCCATTGATTTAGGAACCAGCGTATCACCAAAGTTCAAGAAAGCCTACGACACTTACATTGCCATCCATGACGCATTAATGGGTGGACACTATCGCAAGCTGGAGACTCTGATCACGAAGTATCAATCCAACGGGAGTGTTCTTGATATCGCCATGACCACCTTAAAGAAGAACCTTCGAGGTGTTATCAACGCTGCGAAGTCTGAGTACTCCAACGGTCCAATTGAAGGCGTGAACCGTAAGATCAAAGAACTCAAGCGGGCCTGTTATGGATTCTCCAATCAGAAAAACATGTTCATACGTGTATATCAATTGGTTGCGTAAGAACAAAACACATGAAGAATGAGGCTTATTTGAGTTACCCTAAAACAAGGCTCTTGGAAGAAATCGTCTGACAGTGTACATCAACTTATAAGATAACAAAAAGGCTCCTCATTTTTGAGAAACCTTCAAAGGATAAAAATTATCCTTCAACACCATTTGACAAACTCCCAAAAAATCGCACGACCCACAAATTTGGGT
>CAKRHU010000250.1 GCA_934339215.1 uncultured Lacticaseibacillus sp. | reverse complement strand
TACCAATGTTTACGTGGGGCTTAGTGCGTTCATAGTGTTCTTTTTCAGCCATGAAAAAACGAACCTCCTGTATTTTTGTGCAAAGTGACATAGCATACGCCATGTATACTCTACGTTATAGTGTACTACATTCACGCCGAATCTCCAAAGGGAAAATTTCGGCTGGAAATGAATTCCGAAAATGATTATATCTAGAATCCACGACTTTGTAAAGGCATAGCGTCAAGTTTTTTTCATTTACAGCAAAATCCCGTCATTATGCCATATCCATTAACTTGCCTGTTTGTTGTTGGAGCCAATTGAATAAGGCTCGCTCGGCTGGGGTCACCGCGTCTGATTCTTGATGCAAGTAACTTGCGGCAAAATGTTTTGGATCCTCGATCGACTTGTCGATAAAGGGATACAAATACCCTAATTCAAAGCGCAGGGTTTCAACCGTTGCCTTCATCAGTTCGGGATCATTCAGCCCGATTTGCAGCTGAACTTGATTTAACACTGCCAGCAACGTCGGGTCACTTAACACCCCTGGCAAAACGTTTGGAACCACGGTGCCTTGGGTTTGATAGCCGAGGACTTGCACTTCACGGTCATCCCCCACTGCCGTCAGTGCATCTAATAAGCTGATGCGCACTGCGGGATGAACATCAGGATCGACTAAATTTGTTGCCGCCGATGCCATCAGCTGTGCTTTAGGCAAACGCCCCAGTGATTGCAACATGCTTTCTTGCTCATGCGCCGAGAAACCGCCTAAGTGGCGCAATTGCTTGGCCAAATCATTAATTTCATCAGCGTGAGCGGCAAGGTCTTTGGCTTCGGCAGTTTCGATGCGCGTTTGAATTTCCGCTTTTTGCGTCGGTGCCACATGATGTAACACCGCCCAGGCAAAGCGATAATCTGGTAACGCCAACAGCGTGTCGTAAATCGTGGTGGTACCAATTTCAGAGCTTAAGAAATCTTCCATGTACTCAGATAAGTATGCAACAGCTTCTTGCGGTTGTTTCAACCCATTTTCTGCCGCCACTAATAATTTCGCCACTTCAAAATCAGGGGCTTCTTTGAAGGCTTTTTCTAAATGAGCCACAGCACTGGCATAGTTTTCACTATGCAAGGCCCGTGTCCCTAAAATTAAATGCCGACTCGAGTTGTTTGGCATGGTCACAACTTTTCCCAAAACCGAGACTCCTTTCAACTTTTCCCTTACTAGTGCGCAACAGCACCACCGAGCGATAGGCTCAGCAGTGCTGTTGACGGATTATTGGCGCTTGGCGCTGTTTTGGTTAACTTCCATGATCACAGGCAAGATCACCGGACGGCGCTTGGTTTGATCAAATAAGAAGTGGCTCAAATCATCGCGAACAGCTTGTTTCAAAGTGCTCCAATCAAATTCTTTATGATCGAGGTTCTTTTGGATCGATTCCGTGACCAATTTGGCAGATTCTTGCAACAGGTCTTTGGATGTCTTCATGTAAACAAACCCACGAGATTGAATCTTGGGATGGGCGACGACTTTCTTCTTTTTGCGGTCGATAGTGACCACCGCAATAAAGATCCCGTCTTCTGCTAACATCTTGCGATCGCGCAACACAATGTTGCCGATATCGCCAACCCCGATGCCATCGATCATGGTGTTGCCAGCATCCACGTGTCCTGCATTGTGCATCTTGCCTTTTTCAATGGACAAAATGTCGCCCATGGCAGGAATGAAAATGTGAGAATAAGGAATGCCGACTTCATGCGCGATTTCAGCGTGCGCGGCCAGCAAGCGGTATTCACCGATCACAGGCACCACAAACTTAGGCCGCAACAAGTTGAGCATCAATTGCAAGTCTTGCTTGTTGGCGTGACCGGAAGCATGCAAGGTATCGCTGACGGTTTTGACTTCCCCACCAGCGCGGTAGATCAAGTCTTTGGTTTTGGCCGCCATGGTTTCCATCGCATGCGAAATCGTGGTGGTGATGAACACCAAGTCGCCTTCATGAATATGGATCAAGCGATGCTTAGACGTCGCCATACGTTGCAAGGACTTCAAAGGTTCGCCCATGCGCCCAGTTTCTAAAATGACGGTTTGTTCTGGGGCCAGTTCTTTGAGGTCTTTGGTCGTCGCCAAAATGTCGCTGTTTGGCAACTTGATATATTTCATCTTGATGGCCGTTTTAACGATTTTTTGCACATCGCGCCCAGTCAATACCACGCGGCGGTCGTTAGCAGCAGCTGCATCAAGCACTTGTTGGATCCGTTCAATGTTGGACGCTACACCTGCCACGATAATGCGGCCAGTGTGATATTTGAAGGTTTCTTTAATGGTGCCATAAATTTCGCGTTCAGAAGCATTGGTGTAAGGTGATTCTGCATTGGCAGAGTCAGATAACAAAGCCAAAACCCGGTTTTCGCCGATGTGGGCCAAACGCGCCAAATCAGTGCGATACATTGGGCGCGCACTTTGGTCGAACTTGAAATCGCCAGTGTAGACGATTTGGCCAGCCTGCGTTTGGATGTCGATACCCAAACTGCCAGGAATGCTGTGCGTCGTACGGAAGAAAGATACCGACACATTGCCAAAATCAATCACCGACTTTTCGTCGATGACATGGAAATCTTTGAACTTCTTGGCATCAGGATGCGAGCTGGTGGTGAGCTTGGCCAAGGCAATGGTCAATTCACTCCCAAACACTGGCACTTGATGTTCCGCCAAAAAGTATGGCAGCGCCCCGATGGCATCGGCATGGCCGTGAGTCAAGAAGATCCCTGCAATGCGATCGGCATTTTCTTCTAAGTAAGTTAAGTCTGGGATCACAATATCGATCCCTAGTAATTCGTTGTCAGGATATTTTAACCCAAAATCGACAACAAAAATTTGATCGTCCACTTCGACAGCATACATGTTCTTACCGTTCTCACGCACACCACCGAGGGCAACCAGATTGATTTTCGTCATGGTTTCACCTCATATTAAATTATCACCGCATTAATTCGCGGTCACGGTTTTTCCTAACAACTAGTGTACCACACCCACATGAGAAAACCTATGCTTGCTGGATACAAGTGTTTTCGGGAATGAATCGGCCTTTTGCTGGGCATCTTCGTCGAGTTTTGAAAAGCAACGCCACTGTGCATAGCTCAGTACACTTCAATAAGCGCTGGACATCGTCGAGCCCTTCAAAGCAATGCACCTGCGTCCAGCTTCACGAGCGTATTCGAGCCATAAACCAGCTCAAATACGCTCGTAAGGCTAACCTTGGTGCTAAAGCCCGCTTTGAAGTGCTTTGCGCACAAAAAAACACCCAGGAAATTTTCCTGAGTGCTTCTTGGATATTAACGACGCAGACCTAAAGCCTTGATGAGGTCACGGTAACGGGTAATATCTTTGTTACGCAAGTAGCGTAATAAGTTACGACGTTGGCCGATTTTCTTCATCAAACCAACATATGAATGATGGT
>CAKRHU010000249.1 GCA_934339215.1 uncultured Lacticaseibacillus sp. | reverse complement strand
TGATATTTTGTCGAAAAAGTTGTGAATCGTCACTGCCATGTGAGGTTTGCGGTATAATCGACTCACTTAACTTGTGGAGGACGACTGATGGCAACTGCTGACGAAATTTTTGAAGCGATTAAACAAGATCCAGCTAACGCTGAGTTCACTCAAGCGGGAATCGAACCGCTGTATCATGTCGCACCAGACGCGACGATTTTGATCGTGAGCCAAGCCCCGAGTCGCTCTGCGCAACTGGCGAAAACTTATTGGCGCGATGCTTCTGGCGATCGTTTGCGGGAGTGGATGGGTGTGACTTCAGCAGAATTTTACGATTCCGGCAAAATCGGTGTGGTGCCGTTGGACTTTTATTATCCAGGCCGCGGCAAAAGCGGTGACTTACCACCGCGCAAAGGCTTTGCTGATCAGTGGCATCAGCCGATTTTGCAATTGATGCCGAAAATAAAGCTCACCTTGTTGATCGGGATGTATGCGGTGAAATATTATTTGCCGAATCGCGAAAAGACGTTAACAGAAACGGTGCGCAACTTTGAGGCGTATCAACCGTACTTTCCGTTAGTGCATCCCTCGCCATTAAATTATGGTTGGTTGCACAAAAATCCATGGTTTCAACAAAGCGTGTTGCCGCGCTTACAACAGGAAGTGCGCGCCAATTTCTGATAACGATAACACCTATCAAATGCTTGCGCTTACATCGCTTGAACCGGTATCCTATAGCTAGGAGAAAGGCGGTGGGCTGATGGCACATTGGTATGATTCAGCGATTATTTATCAAATCTATCCGAAGTCATTTCAGGATTCAAATGGGGACGGCATTGGGGATTTAAAAGGGATCAAACAACGGATCCCATATCTAAAACAGTTGGGAATCAACACGGTGTGGCTGAATCCGGTGTTTGCGTCCCCACAAATCGATAACGGGTACGATGTGGCCAACTACTATACGATTGACCCAAGTCTTGGCACAATGGCGGATATGGAAGCCTTGATCAAGGCGTTGCATGCTGCTGACATTCATTTATTGTTGGATATTGCGTTAAATCACACCTCAGATCAACACCCATGGTTTCAAGATGCGACGAGTTCAGTCAACAGTATTTATCGGGATTATTATATTTTCGCTGGGCACGACGGCAAAAAGCCTAACAATTGGGGTAGCTTTTTCGGTGGGTCAGTATGGGCCCCGGATCCTGCTGGCAGTGGCGCATCATATTTTCATTTATTTGATCAACATATGCCTGATCTCAACTGGGCCAATCCCGAATTACGTCATGCAATGGAAGATGTCTGTGACTTTTGGTTGGCTAAAGGAATTGATGGGTTGCGGGCCGATGCGTTTATTCACATTGCCAAAGCACCGCTCGACCAGAATTATCCGACTGCAGCCGGTGATGACCAGCCAGTTGTTGCGGAAAGCTTTTTTGCCAATTTGCCGCAAGTTCAAACTTGGTTGCGACCATTTGTCAGCCACTTGAAAACCGACTATCCGAATACCTTTTTGTTGGGGGAAGCCGCTAGCGCCAATGTTGAATTAGGGACGCGCTATACCGATCATTTGATGGATGCGGTCATTACGTTTCGATACTTCACGATGGATGATCGGCATTTAAACCCTGATTTGCCTAGTGTCTATCAACCACGCCCAATGGATTGGTTGGCGTTTAAGCAGCAACAGGTGGTTTGGCAACAGACTTTACCCAGCGCGCCAGTGTTGTATTGGGGCAATCACGATATGGCCCGTATTTTCGGTCGGGTGGCACAAAGTGTGACAGCAGCCAAAAGCTTGGCTTTGTTGATGTATTTACAACGCGGCTTACCGATCATTTATTACGGCGAAGAGCTCGGCATGACGAATCTTGCGTTTGACACTGCGGAAGCATTTGCAGATCAAACCGTGACTGAATTTATGCAAGTTGCGCAAAAAGCTGGAATTACTGCTACGCAAGCATTGAAAATGGTCAATGCCACGCATAAATTTCCAGCTCGCGGGCCGATGATTTGGGATACGTCAACAAATGCCGGTTTTTCGTCTGGGACGCCTTGGTTGCATGGCGCTAGCCAGTCCTTGGCATCGGCGGCCCAACAAGCCGAGTCACCGGATAGCATGCTGACATTTTATCAACAGTTGATTGCGTTGAAAAAACGCCCGTTGTTTAACCAAGGCAATTACTTACAATGGTCAACTGATGTGCAAAGTTATGTTTATCAGCGTCAATGGGCCGATCAAATTGGGATCGTCGCCGTTGCTATCGGCGAAGAAGCGACCACATTGACGCTGCCGGCAGGTGATTTTCATGTGGTGTTAGCCTGTGGTGATTACCAATTGCGCAACGGACAATTGAAGTTGGCGCCAGCAACTGGCGTGGTTTTAGTCGCAGATCATTAAGATAGAAGTCATGAGGCAAGCGTAGGCTTGTCTTTTTTGATGGGCGAATTTCTGATAACGGTAACAGCCACTCATAGCTTGTAAAAGCGCTTTCCGAACTGGTACGCTGAAATAGTGAAAAGTGAAACGGAGTGAGTATAAATGAGTGTAAAACGATTATTTGATATCGATGCTTGGCTGGTGCCCACTCACCAGCTGGATACGCAAAATAAACGCCTACAAGAATCTTTAACCGCCATCGGGAATGGGTATATGGGTATGCGGGGTAACTTTGAAGAAGGTTATTCCGGCGATACCCTGCTGGGGACCTACTTAGCAGGTGTATGGTTCCCAGATAAAACCCGCGTTGGTTGGTGGAAAAACGGTTATCCTGATTATTTTGGTAAAGCCATCAACGCCCCAAGTTTTATCAACTTAGGCATTACCATTAATGGCGTGGCATTGGACTTAGCGAAAAATAACTTCCGCGATTTCAACTTACAACTCGACTTACATCAAGGCAAGTTGACCCGCAGTTTTGTATACGTTACAGATGATCTCGAAGTTGCCTTTGAATTTGAGCGGTTCGTTTCCAATGCCATGCAACAAGCCGGCTTGATCAAAGTGAACGCCAAAGTCTTAAAAGGCTCGGCTGAATTGAAATTTGATGCTGCTTTGGATAGCAATGTCACTAACGAAGACTCGAATTACGACGAACACTTCTGGATCCCGCAGCATGAAGATGCGGTTCAAGGTTCGATTCAACTGGAAACCAAAGCCAATCCTTTCGACGTCCCGCAGTTCACGGTATTGCTCAAGCAAGCCTTGAAAGTGAACGGCGCGGCAGTTGAAGGCACCCGATCAACTGAACCAGGACGCTTAGATGAAACCTTAAGCTACGACTTAACCCAAGGCGATGCGCTTACCCTTGAAAAGCGCGTGATCGTCTTGACCAGTCGTGATGTTGAACCGGCAAAACAACCGGCTCAAGCCGATCAACTGATGGCTGAACTGCTACCGCAAAGTTTTGATGAAGCATTAGCTGCACATGAAGCAGTTTGGGCCAAGCGTTGGGCACAGT
>CAKRHU010000248.1 GCA_934339215.1 uncultured Lacticaseibacillus sp. | reverse complement strand
CGTTCAAGCACCGAACCCAACAAGTTGTAAATGCGCTCATCATGCAATTGGCGCACCGTGACAGCCATGGCTACGCGTTCGCGAAAATTACCTAAAAATGCCCGCTTTTCATCAGGCTTGATCGTGGGAATGCCTAATGCTTTGGCTTTGATAAAATCATTGAGATCTTCAGCCATCGAATCACCTCCTTATATGGTCAAGTTTAACACAGGCTAGCGTGTGCACCTATTTTATCGCGTTTCATGTCGCGTCGACCTAAAGAACAGCAAGCACTTCTGTTACCATGAAATCAGTACCGATTACGCCCAGACTGGAATGGCGCAAAAAGCTGGACTTGGAGGAATTGTGATGCTAACAGTGGCTAGCCTCATTACCTTGGGTGGCATTGTCGTTGCCGTTCATGGGGTTTTTCAGTAGCGGAAGCTCAAAAAACAAGGCGCAAATACGCGTAAAGCCAAACTGATGATTCCACTTGGTATTTTAGGGGTGATCATCGGCGGCGCTTTGATCACGATGACACCAGAATACCAAAAAGGATTAGCGGCGTATGAGTCAGGCACTCGCAAAAGCCAAAAAGCGGATACGTCGAAATAATCATCTTCAAAGCAGATCACTGACTAGAAATTGCGCAAAATAAAAAAACCACTAGAGGTGGTTTTTTATTTTGCATCCATCGCCAATTCGACGTCATATCAGAGAAAAAGACTTAGCCGATACCGCCATCCATTTCCATTCCGATCAATCTATTAAGTTCAACCGCATATTCCATCGGCAACTCTTTGGTAAACGGTTCGACAAAGCCCATGATGATCATTTCTGTAGCTTTGGCTTCGGAGATCCCGCGGCTCATCAAGTAGTACAACTGCTCTTCAGAAACTTTGGAGACTTTGGCTTCATGTTCCATCGCCGCAGTGGCATTGTGGATTTCGTTGTAGGGAATGGTATCAGACTTGGATTTTTCATCCATTAAAATGGTATCGCATTCCACATGACAAAAGGCATTGGCCGCTTTTTTGGTAAAGCGCACCGTGCCGCGATAATCCACGCGCCCACCGTTTCTGGCAATAGACTTGGAGATGATGTTGGAGCTGGTGTTTGGCGCATTGTGGATCATGCGTGCCCCATTATCTTGGTCAACGCCTTGTCCGGCAACAGCCACAGACAACATCGTGCCACGCGCACCTTCGCCGTCCAAGTAAACGCTTGGGTACTTCATGGTGGTCTTGGAGCCTAAGTTCCCATCGACCCATTCCATGGTGGCATTCTTCAACGCTTGCGCCCGCTTGGTTTCCAAGGAGAAGACGTTTTTGGACCAGTTTTGAATCGTGGTGTAACGGCAGTAGGCGTCGTCTTGGACAAAAACCTCAACCACAGCCGCGTGCAGTGAATCACTGGAATACGATGGTGCGGTACAGCCTTCAACGTAATTGACATGAGCGCCTGGCGCCACAATGATTAACGTGCGTTCGAATTGACCGGAGTTTTCGGCGTTGATGCGGAAGTACGACTGGATCGGCACATCCGTTTGTACCCCTTCAGGCACATAAATGAACGAGCCGCCAGACCACACCGCCGAGTTCAACGCGGCAAACTTGTTGTCGGTTGGGTGTACCAAGGTCCCGAAGTATTGTTTCACCAAGTCAGGATAATCTTTTAAGGCTGAATCCATGTCTTCAAAAATGATCCCGAGCTTTTCAAACTCGTCGTGCATGTTGTGATACACCACTTCAGATTCATACTGCGCTGAGGCCCCAGCTAAATATTTACGTTCAGCTTGCGGCACGCCTAAGCGATCGAAGGTGTTTTTAATGTCATCTGGAACATCTTCCCAATCTTTGTAGGTTTTATCGGTAGCTTTGATGTAGTAGCGCATCCGATCCAGATCCAAATCAGACAGATCTGGGCCAAAGTCTGGGGCCTTCATTTTCAAATAAGTGTGGTAGGCTTTCAAGCGAAAATCTAACATCCATTGCGGTTCCTTTTTTTCAGCGGAAATCGCGCGGACGATGTCTTCAGTCAAGCCCCGACCAGTATCAAAGACTGGGTCAATATCATCATGAAAGTCGCCAGGATTTTCTGTCGGTAAAAAATCGACTGTATCAGCGACGGTTTCGTTATTTTTGGTATTTTTGGTTTCAGGCATTCGCTTCACCTTCCGTTAATGCTTGGCTGGCAGCTTTCCAGGCGAGCATCGCACATTTTACCCGCGCTGGAAATTGATGGACCCCTTTTAAAATGGCGGCATCCCCGAGCACATCTTCATGTTCATTTTCGCCATCGATCACCAGATCTGAGAAGGTCGCCACCATGTCTTGGACTTCATCAGGGGTGTGGCCGATGATTTGATCCGTCATCAAACTGCCACTGGCTTGAGAAATCGTGCAACCAGAGCCGGCAAATGCAGCATCGGTCACTTTCCCGTCGGCGACTTTCAGATCCAACGTCAACACATCCCCACAGCTGGGGTTGCGCAAGGTGATTTCATGGGTCGGCGCGTCGAGTTTACCGTGATGGCGAGGATGATACGCTTCATCTAAAATCACTTGGCGATACATTTGATCGAGTTTAGTCAAGGCCATGGAAATACCTCCTTGCATCACTCACTGCAAGAACTAGTTTGTCGACATCAGCATCGTTGTTGTAAACCCCAAAGCTGGCGCGAGCAGTGGCAGGAATGCCTAAGCGCGCCATCAATGGTTGCGCACAGTGATGGCCGGCACGTACGGCAATGTCTTGTTCATCTAAGAACGTCGCCAAATCATGGGGGTGGATGCCTTGTAAGTTGAAGCTGACCGTCGATAAACTGTCGTCGCTGCCATATAACACGATGTCTTCAATTTCCGACAAGCCAGCGCGCAGCTTTTTGACTAAGCGGTTTTCTTCAGCCATCACTTGCGGCATATCGAGTTGTTGCATGAAATCGATCGCCGCACCTAACCCAAAGACTTGGGCGATGTTTGGCGTGCCGGCTTCAAACTTCAGGGGCACTTCCGCCCAGCTGGTGGTTTGATCTTGGACTTCATCGATCATTTCCCCGCCGAACTGGACAGGTGGCATTTCTTCAAAGAACTTGTAACGACCGTACAACGCACCAGAGCCGGTTGGTCCATACATTTTATGCCCGGAAAAAGCGTAAAAGTCCGCATCGATGGCTTGAACATCCACTGGCATATGCGGCACCGCTTGGGCCCCGTCGACGACAATGTAGCCACCTTGGGCATGGACTAAGTCAGCGAGTTGCCGCACTGAAACGACACCACCAGAAACATTGGTGACTTGGGCCACTGCCAAAATTTTAGTTTTTGGGGAAATCAGTTTCTTTAATTGGTCGACATCGGTATCGCCATCAGCCTTAACTGGCGCGATCACAAACTTCGCCCCAACTCGATGGGCGAGTTGTTGCCAAGGAATAAAGTTGGAGTGATGTTCCGCCCCAGAAACTAAGATCTCGTCTCCGGGCTTCACC
>CAKRHU010000247.1 GCA_934339215.1 uncultured Lacticaseibacillus sp. | reverse complement strand
GAACATGACATCACCCCAGTTGATGTGGTGTGCGTGAACTTGTATCCATTTGCTGAAACCATCAAGAAGTCTGGTGTGACCCGCGCTGAAGCCATCGAACAAATCGATATCGGCGGTCCTTCTGCCTTGCGCGCTGCGGCGAAAAACAGTGATTCCGTTTGGGCAGTCGTCGATCCTGCCGACTATGATGCCGTCCTTGCTGGGATCGATGCTGATGATGCCGATCTACGGCAACAACTCGCGGCCAAGATTTTTGCCACGACTGCGGCTTATGATGCGCAAATTGCGGCATATTTGAATCCAGAACCATTTCCAGAAAGCTTTACGCCAACTTACACCAAGCGCCAAGCTTTGCGTTACGGTGAAAACTCCCATCAACAAGCGGCCTTTTATGCCGCACCTGATGCGCCAGCTTCCAGTCTCGCGAACGCCAAGCAGTTGCATGGTAAGGAATTGTCTTACAACAACTTCAAAGATGCGGACGCCGCACTGACGATGGTCAACGAGTTCAAGAAGCCAACCGTCGTTGCTGTCAAGCACATGAACCCTTGTGGCATCGGCCAAGCTGATACTATCGAAGAGGCTTGGGACAAAGCCTACGCTGCTGATTCCATGTCTATTTTTGGTGGGATCATCGCGTTGAACCGCAATGTCGATCTTGCCACTGCCGAAAAAATGCACGCCTTGTTCTTGGAAATCATCATGGCCCCAAGCTTCGACGATGACGCCTATGCAATTTTGGCCAAAAAGAAGAACTTGCGCATCCTGACCGTGCCATTGGCTGAAGCCACTGAAGTGCCACACATCGAATCGGTTTCCTTAGTCGGCGGCTTGTTGCGGCAAACCAGCGATGACGCGGTTGAAACTGCGGATAATTTGACCGTGGTGACTGAGGTTCAACCAACCGAAGCGCAAATCGAATCCTTACTGTTTGCCCAACAAGTGGTCAAGCATGTGAAGTCTAACGCCATCGTCATTGCCAAAGACGGGCAAACCTTAGGCATCGGCGCTGGGCAAATGAATCGTATCGGCTCAGTGGAAATCGCCTTGAAGCAAGCCCAAGAAAATCCTGAATTTGCTGGGGCCGTGATGGCTTCTGATGCCTTCTTCCCAATGGACGACTGTGTGGACTACGCCGCCAAGCACGGCATTCATGCGATCATCCAACCAGGTGGCTCGATTAAAGACAAAGATTCCATCGCCATGGCCAACAAGTATGGTATCGCCATGGTCACCACCGGCGTGCGGCATTTCCGCCATTAGTCAATAGGAGGCATTCATGGTCAAGGTCTTAGTGATCGGCAATGGTGCGCGTGAAAGTGCACTGGGCCAAGCATTTTTGAAATCAAAAGCGGTCGATGAAGTCTTTGTGGCCCCAGGCAACGCTGGCATGACCTTGTTAGGGTTAACGGTGTTACCTTTAGGCGAAGATGATGTTTCCAATTTGATCCAATTTGCCAAAACGCATGTCACACTCACGTTCATCGGCCCAGAAGCACCACTGGCGGCTGGTATCGTGGATGCGTTCCAAAAAGCGGACTTGCCAGTCTTTGGCCCGACGCAACAATTGGCGCAACTGGAATCTAGCAAACAATTTGCCAAAGCCTTCATGCAACGGCATCATTTGCCAACTGCTAAAGCTGAAGTGGTGAACAGCCAAGCTGAGGCGTTGCGCGTGTTAGCCGAGTATGGCGCACCGATCGTCATTAAAGCAGATGGTTTGGCGGCGGGCAAAGGCGTGACCGTGGCCAAAACTGAAGAAGCCGCCACTAGTGCGATCACCAATTTGTATGCTGACCATCCCAATGCCCCAGTGGTGATCGAAGAATGCTTGACTGGCCAAGAAGCCTCAGTGTTGGCGCTTTTCAACGGGATGTCGCAAGTCGCCTTTCCACTGGCCCAAGATCACAAACGCCGCTTTGATGCGGATCTTGGTCCTAACACTGGCGGGATGGGGGCCATCAGCCCAGCACCGCAGTTCTCTGAAGCACAACAGCAACAAGCCCAAGCCTTGATCGATCAAACCTTAGCCGGCATGGTCGTTGACGGCTTGTACGGCAATGGTGTGTTGTACATCGGGTTGATGTTCACGCCTGATGGTCCCAAGATTTTGGAATACAACTTGCGCTTTGGCGATCCTGAAACTCAAGTCTTGTTGCCCCAAGTTGAAAATGATTTCTACCAACTGGTCACGGATCTACTCGCCGGCCAAGCAGATGCTTTGCAACTAGATGGCCAAACCTATTGTGGCGTTGTCGCCGCCAATCCGGGTTACCCAACGGATGCCAGTCAACACTTGCCTTTGATCGTGCCTGATGCGACCCAACGGGATTATTGGTATCCGGCTGGTGTGCGTCAAGGGACAAACGGATTGGAATCGACTGGTGGGCGGATCTTTACCGTGGTCGGGCAAGGCGCAGATTTACAAAGTGCACAAACTCAAGCCTACGCGCGCTTGAAACCACTGGCAGGCGACCTCGCCAGCCGTTTAGACATCGGTTTCCACGCCTTGAGCTAAATCAAAAACCAGCTACCATATCTTGTGGTAGCTGGTTTTTCTTTCCCATATCTGGCCCATTTATGGTATGATAGCCCCATACGTGAATGGAGTGAAGGTCGTGTCAAAAATGCATTTGGATGGTCAAAGTTTACAAAAAGCGGTGAAGTTGCCGAATAACCCTTATCCTAAAGAATGGTTAGCCGATGATTTGTCCCTCGGCTATGTGGCGGACTATAAACCGTTTAACTTTGTGGATGGTGAAGGGGTGCGGTGCAGTTTGTATGTGTCTGGGTGTAAATTCAATTGCCCAGGCTGTTACAACAAAGTCGCGCAAAACTTCCATTATGGTCATCCTTATACGCAAGCCTTGGAAGACCAAATTATCAAAGACTTGAGCCAGCCTTATGTCCAAGGGTTGACGTTGCTCGGTGGGGAGCCGTTCTTAAATACCCAAGTGTGCTTAAAGTTGGTCAAGCGGATTCGCCAAGAGTTCGGCCATGACAAAGATGTGTGGTCTTGGACTGGCTACAAGTGGGACGAACTGATGGCAGATTCTGATGACAAGTTGGAATTGCTCAGCTTGATCGACATCTTAGTCGACGGCCGGTTCTTGGAAGCGCAAAAAGATTTAACGTTGCAATTCCGCGGCTCTGCCAACCAACGGATCATCGATGTGCCGGCTAGTTTAGCCGCAGGTGTTGTCAAAATCTGGGCGGGCTTGGTCAAGTAAAATGAAAGGCACTCAACTGGTGAATCGATCAGTCGAGTTCCTTTTTTATCATGCCTTAGGGTTTTGGTAAGTCGAGCTTTTCCCAGCCGGTGCCAGCTGCGAGCGTTGCAAATCCGATCGCATTCACTTGGTCGTTAAAAGCATAATTGTCCGCGGCTTTGATGTTGCCAATACTGAGTGGATCGGTGATCGGAATGTTGCCAGCATGTGTGAGCACATATTGTCCGGTCAAGCCGCCAGAAATCCACAAACTGCAAGTGAGCGTCTCAGTGG
>CAKRHU010000246.1 GCA_934339215.1 uncultured Lacticaseibacillus sp. | reverse complement strand
CAACTCAACCGGCTGCATTTGTTTGAACAAGCCAATGAGCGCGTCAAAATCGTGCGCTTTTCTTATTCGGCGCATGCACATTCGGATGCGGCACGCTTTGGGCTGGATGAGACCCAGTTGTGCAATATGTTCGATTGGCTTCAATCCGCCGAAACTTTTGCCGGTCAGCCCGTGTTGTTGCGAGATGTCGTTGACGCCAATGCTCAGATGCGCTTAGCAGGCGTCGAAGGTGAACTTTCGGCGGCGAATGTTTTTTTGGGGCGCCATTTGGTCAAACAAGTGCGCTACACCACGGCTACTCAACAAGTTCAACAAGTCCTGGCGGTCGATCACCAAGGCCAGATCACTCACACGGACAGTTATGATTCCCGCGGGTTTATGAGCCGGCGCAGTCTCATGTCTAAAACGGGTAAGCATTATGCAGACGCCTACTTCACACCAGCGGGGCAACAGGTGTTACAAGTTGACTTCAATGGCGACTCTGCCAATGGAATCCGGCAGATAAAATTGGCTAACGGGACGGTTTATCACCGTCCGGTTGAACTCCATCGCAAATTTCTTGAAGTGCTCGCAAACCGTGAGCCGGCAAGATTCTTTTTTGATCGCGGGTATCAACACGACATGCTGACCAGTCCCGACTTGTTAGGTGAAAAATATTTGGTGGTGCACAACGACCATCGCGCATACGCTAGCGCGGCCACCGCGTCAGAGCAAGCCTTCTATTCGCGGGTGCATGCGCCTTATCAACCGAGCAAACACCCTGCGGCGTACTTAGCAGAGTTTCAAGATCCAGGCGACTTAGCTGGGATCGTGGTGTCGACCACCCGCCAAAAACTAGCGATTCAAGCTGATTATCCGCATTTGTGCGTCCCGATGGTCGTGGCGCCAGTCGGAATTGCGGACCCGATGCCACCAATGGTGAGTTGGTCTGCGCGTGATCCGCACTTGTTGATTGCCGTGACGCGCATTTCTCCGGAAAAAGGCCTCCTGGATTTGATCGATGCATTCATCAAAATTCATCAAGCTGACCCAGCAGCGCACTTGGAAGTGTATGGCGCCACTTCCGGCGATATTGGGCAAGGCTTATTGGCGCAATTGCATGCGGAATTGCTCCAAGCGGGGATGGATGATGCGGTGGTATTTATGGGGTTTCGCAAACACCTGGAGGCTGTCTATGATCGTGCAGGGATGACGTTGATGACCTCAGCGACAGAAGGGTTCAATATTGCCCTTGAAGAAGCCTTAAGCCACGGGGTCCCGGCGGTTTCTTATGATGTGGATTACGGGCCGCGCGACATGATCGCACAAGGCGTTAATGGTTTGTTGGTCCCCCATGGCGATGTCAATTTATTTGCGCAAAATGTGATCAGTTTATTATCAGATCCTGGCCGGCAACAAAACCTCAGTGCTGGCGCGTATCGCATGCGTAAGCAATTCTCTGCGCCGCGCGTCTGGTCTGCTTATCAGCAGTTGATGACAGAAAAATAAAAATATTTTATGAAGGTTGCACAGAATTTATGTGGATAATTTGTAAAATGAAAAGTAGATATAGTCCGGGTAATGGGAGGATACAACGATGAAAGAACATAAATCACATATGAATATGGTGGCTCGATTCGCGTACATCTTCGCAACCATTGTGACCGTATTTGCGCAAATGGGGTTGGCACCACTGATTACGACACAAGCGCGAGTCAATCCGACTGTTACAATGAAAACGGATAAAAGTGGTTACAGTACCGGCGATACAGTGGTCTTGTCGCTGACCAGTAGCACCACTGATACCATTGATTTGGCGTTTGACGCTAAGAAATTGCAATACGTTGGGGTTGATATGAACTCCAACGCGAAGGCACGTACAAGTAATAATGGTATCAGTGTGACACCGAAATCCACGAATACACCAGTAAAAATTCAGTTTAAAGTATTAAGTGACTTAGGTACTAGTGGCATTTCAATGGCTGCCAGTTACACGGACTCTGGTTGGTTCTCATCCGATGTGTATCAACTGGGCTCAATTCAAATTACCGGATCTGGGAGTACATCTGAATCGACAAATAATAATCCGGATGATGTGAAGTTAACCTTACCTGAAGGGGCAAAAATAAATCGAAATGCTAGTGGCGCTGTGACTAACGCTTCGATTAAACTGCATATTGCCGGTAGTTCGGCAATGAGTGGATCTGTGACTCAAAAAGGTACCAGTATGCCAAAAGTTGCAAGTGGGACTCACTTCACCATTACTTGGACGGGTACAGGATTGGTGCCGACGCAATCTGCTGGTCAGTTTGAAGTCAAGATGAATGCTATAGGTTTTTATTTCACTTGGGATGTGGCGAACAATAAAGTATTGGTTACTGCAGGACAAGATATTGCTGCCGGTTGGAGTATGGATATGCCTTTTGCCATGACGAAAGATACGGGTGATGTGACTTTTACAGTTATTGATGACGATGGCAATCCTGAAGATACAATCAAGACGACTGGTCCCGCCGGCCCAGCGGGGGTTGATGGTACCGGCTTGCGGTTAGATCCGCATTCGGTGGGCAAGGATGTCGATGGGGCCATTTACCGCATGTCAACGTTCCCGATGTTTTATATGAAGGAAACTGATGACAGTGGGACCCAACTGTATTCGTTTATTTACAACAATAACTCAACTGGGATCGAAGGCGGGGCCGCAACCCACTCATTAGAAAAGTTGCGCCAAGCGATTCTCTTTGGTTCCGGATATAGTTCATTACAAGGTGGCGGGGCTGGCTCAACAACCAGTGCGGAACCAGGCTACTTTGAAAACTTCCATCAGATCGGTAGCGATGGTTATGCCATTGCTGGTAGTGAAAAGAAGTTTGATGTTGATAAAACTTACACCTTGATTCCATATAACCCGTTGACCACAGGCAGTGATCGGTTTAAGCGTATCGACACCACTTATGCAAGTAAAGATTACTACATGCCAGACGGTGTGCCAACATTTTCCGTTGATGCTAGCGGCAACATTACTTTGAAATCTCAAGGCGATGGCAACGCGGTGAAAGGCCAATGGTCTAGAATGGGCAAAACCATCAATGTGGCCTTGTACAAGGTCAAGAAGTTAAAAGTTGTGGATCAAAACGGTGATCCGGTTACTGACGCGAAGTTGACCTTGAAGAACGCTGACGGCGAGTCCGCCTTCATGCAAGCATCAACGGCCAGTGATGGCACCGGTGAATTCCTGCCAAATGATTATGACGATGCCAACAAGGGGCCGTTCTATTACGCTGATGGGACGCAAGCTTTTGACAAATTAACTTTGCCAAGTGGCTATTCTCAAGATGTTGGTTTCTCTGGAATGACCATTAGCAAGACCGATGACACCTTGAGCTTGTCCACTGACAAGAAGAATGCTGAAATCACGGACAATGGTCAAACCTTGACCTTGACCGTGCATAAGTACGATTCTAAAGATACGGACATCACCATCAACAAAGTGGCCAAAGCCGATACGACTAAAAATCTAGGCGGCGCGACCTTGCATGTTGAAGA
>CAKRHU010000245.1 GCA_934339215.1 uncultured Lacticaseibacillus sp. | reverse complement strand
GCAAAATAGCTCCACAAGCCACTGATCGGCCCGCGATTGATCACGGGATCGCGATCGGTGATCACCGTAGCGCCGAGGCTGGCGACCGCTTGTTGGATCGCGGCGCGGTTTGAGGTGTTACAGGCAACATACACTTGTTGGCATAATGCTTTTAATAATAAAACGGCATGCGCCACATTGCTGATGGCCGCTGAGTCAAAGTGCGCTAATGCCTTGTCCTTCCCAAAGCGGCGGGAGGTCCCACCGGCTAATACTAATCCATCCATTGACGCCAACGGCCATCCTTTCTCGCTCACCACAATTTAATGTAGGCGTTTTCTCTATCATACCGCGAAAATTGGTGAGAGGAAACCGGTTTATTCAAAAGTTTACTAGGCGTCATCGATCACGACGTAACTCACCGTTAATGGGCCATGGACGCCAACGACTAGCACCATTTCAATGTCGCCAGAGTTAGAGGGACCGGAGATAAAATTAATGTTTGAGGTTTGTAAAGTACCGTTTTGTAACGCTTGACGATAAGCTTGAAGCGCTTGATAACTGCGCGGCACCACATGGCTGCGCGGAATGATGGCTAGATAATGCGTCGGCAGAAAATGAAACGCACGCCCTTGCCCGCGGGTGGTGGCCACGGTTAACGTCCCTGATTCAGCCAACAGATAATCGCCTATCGCAATGGCGACGTCAGCGTGGCTTGCCGCGTCGAGGTTCGTGGCCCGGCCGGCATTGGGCTGCCAAAACCTTGGCGTCGGCGTGAGGTGAGCCAGCCATTGATCGAGGCCATATGCGCTGAACCTTGGATCGGTTGGCAATAAAATGTTTTGCGCGTGTTGCGACTTTAACCAGGCGTTTAATACTTGGGGGAGCTTTTTTTGCGGGGTGACTTGAAAGTCGACTTGCAACGCAACGCTTCGCTTTTGCGCTAAGTTCAATAGTTCATCAGCGGATAAATCGCTGAGGGTGGTGGCAGGTAGCGTATTGATTGGGGTAAAAGGATGATCGACTAGCTGATGGCGCGCCCGACCTGATGCCTCAGCTAAATGGTTTAAAAAAACTTCTCGTTCAGTCATGGGCCGCCTCCTGATGGTGTTTGAACCAACTGCGAAAATTTTCTTTGTGCTTGGGTGGGCGGGGCAAATCACGGCTGTCTGTCCAGCCTTTGGCCATGCCTGGCGTATGAATAAAGTAACCGTTGTGATTACTGAAGTTCTCAACGGTTGGCGTATCGTGCTTCACCATGGCCCCAGACAGCGCATGATCGACATCTAGCGCCATGCGAAACATCGGCGGCGTCCCAGTGGCCATGCCGATGCCATGCATCACCGTGTTGTTGAAGCTGTGATCGAGTTTCAAGCGGTCATTCATTACCGCGCGATGTTTGATCAATAATTCATGCAGCGGGATCTTCACCGGACACGTTTCACTGCAAGCTCCACATAAACTCGAGGCAAAAGGCAAATCGCCAAATTGTTCATAGCCGCGCAACACTGGTGATAATACTGCGCCGATGGGACCAGGATAAATCGATCCATACCCATGGCCGCCAATATGGCGATATACTGGGCATACATTCAAGCAAGCGCCACAGCGGATACATTGGAGGACTTGTTCGAATTGCCCGCCTAACGCGTTGCTACGGCCGTTGTCGAGGATCACCACATAGAAATTCTCAGGGCCATCGATTTCATCTTCCCGACTCGGCCCGCAAAACGTCGCATAACTGGTCATGCGCTGACCAACTGCCGAGCGGGCCAGCATCGTGTCTAAAACCGCTGCTTCTTGCATCGTTGGGACGAGCCGTTCCATGCCCATTACCACGACTTGCGTTTTGGGGATAGCCATCACCAAGTCTGCATTGCCTTCATTGGTGACTAAGTTGATCAAGCCGTTTTCGGCGACGGCGAAGTTACAGCCGGTGATGCCCATGTCTGCTTCTAGAAATGACGCACGCAAATATTTTCTGGCAAAGCGAGCCATTTCCTGGGGGTCGTTGGTGCCGGTATAACCGATTTTTTCGAAAATGGTTTGGATCTGGTCGCGATTCTTGTGCAAAGTCGGGAAGACGATATGTGTCGGTTCATCGAAGCCATCTTCTTGCAAAATGAATTCGGCGAGATCGGATTCCAGCAGGGTGCGATCAGGGAGTTCGAGGAGTATTTTATCGAGGTCGATTTCGGTGGTGACCATCGATTTGCTTTTGACGATGTGATGGGCATCAAGATCAACGGCAATTTGTTGAATATAAGCTGAGGCTTCTTCGTCAGTGCTGGCAAAAAAGACATGCCCGCCACGCGCTTCGACGTTATCGCTGAAGCGTTCCAAATAATCTGGTAAGTAGCGGATCACATGTTGGCGGATCTGTTCACCGAGTTCGCGCCACTCTGGCCAATTGCCGAGATCTTCGCGCGAAGCCGTGCGCTTGTCCCATTGCGCGTCTTGAGCAATGGCGACCGCCCGCTGCATGAATTTGTCGGCTTCAGATTCTTTCAAGCGGGTGGTAAAGGGTTGATCAGATGTTTTGATCGGCATAAGTGCCACCTCCTGCAACCACGGTTTCTGGGCTGTTATAAGTGATCCGCGCGGGGTCAACATTTGAATTCAAGACTTCAGCGAGGTGCATGATCTTAATTATCTCACCGCGGCGATTGAAGCGTCCCGCGATATTCATCAAGCAAGCTTGGTCACAAGAAATCAACACTTCCGCTTCAGTTGATAACACTGAATCAACTTTCTCATCGACCATTTGTCGCGAGATCTCAGGTTCTTTGACGGAAAACATCCCGCCGAACCCGCAGCAATTCTCTAGCTGAGGCAAGGGGATCATGGTCAAGCCTTGCACGTGTTTGAGCAATTCAAATGGAGACGTTCGCTCGCCGAGCAGCCGGGTCATATGACAAGAGCGGTGATAAGTAGCAGTGGCGTTAAGTTCAGCGCCGGCATTTGCCACATGCAAAACGCGGTATACGAACTGGGAGAATTCATATGTTTTATCTGCGAGTTGTTGGGCTTTGTCAGCGTATTGCGAATCTAGCGCTAAGTGATGCGGATATTCTTTGAGCATCGCCACACAAGAGCCTGCAGGGCCCACAATGTAGTCGGCGTCAACGGATAATAGCGCATCGATTTCGTTGTGCATGACTTTCTGGGTATCTTTGATATAGCCTGAGTTGTATGTTGGCTGTCCGCAACAGATCTGTTTGACTGGCATCGCAGTGTCACAGCCGAAGCGTTCCAACACTTCGACCATGGCGATGCCAACATTTGGGAATAACAAGTCCATAATACAGGTTGAAAAAATTGCGACTTTCATGCTCGTCCCTCCTCGTGGATGCGTTCACATTATAGATGATGGCAAGCACTTGGGGGTAAGGTTTACGAATGTTGGGTCAAACTGACAGGCAAGGGGATATTATTCGAAAATAGTCTTCTAAAAAACAGGTAAAAAATATCATACACCATGGCTGATAATGATGAATTATCAGCAGATATATAAGTAATTATATGCGAACGGTCGAACCGAAATTTGAGAAAC
>CAKRHU010000244.1 GCA_934339215.1 uncultured Lacticaseibacillus sp. | reverse complement strand
GGAAGGGGTAGCCTAGCGCCGGCTATCAGTATTACTTCGCAACGGGGGACAGTTCCCCGCAAACCGAATGAGACAGACCCGCAGCGACTCAGCGACTATTACGTTTGGTTGTTGAGCAACGTTGGATCTCTCGTATCAGAGTACCGGTACTGAAGGGCCCCCGTGGGGCTCAAACCAGTGACACCGGGTCGAGTTCCCTATGGCGACATAGGAAGAAAGTGACGCCTGTGGATGAAAGGCAGTGCAAAGCTGATTAGTCCCGAACGTCGTCAAGGTCCAATAATCCAAGGCGACGCAGACACGCACTGATGTCGAACGCTAAAACGTAATTGAATTGGCGTCAAAGCCAGAAGTCCACGAAATGGCGTGCTGTTTCGTGGACTTTGTGCGACCTTTTGCCTTTTTTACTGAGATTCTGCGGCGCGACAGTTGTCAGCCAGCGAGGTTCAGTGTACCCTTAACCATATACAACTCACCTGCTTGGAGGCAGAATTTTGACGCAATCGCTTGCCATTATCATTCCCTGTCACAACGAAGAAGAAAACGTGCCGTTGTTTTATCAAGCCGTGCAGCGGACATTCACCGAATTGCCCGACTACAAACCGATCTTCTGGTACATCAACGACGGCTCAGTCGATCGCACGCTAGCTGAAATTCAACAGCTGCAATTGACGGATCCTGACGTCCACTACATCGACTTCTCCCGCGGCTTCGGCAAAGAAGCTGGCATGTACGCAGGCTTGCAAAACGCGAAAGCCGACTTGTACACCATCATGGACGCCGACTTGCAAGACCCGCCAGCCATGTTGAAAGACATGCTCGCAGGCATTCGCGAAGGCTATGAAATGGTCGGTGCCGCGCGGATGGATCGCACTGGGGAACCAGCACTTCGGAGCTTCTTCTCCAATATGTTTTACAAAGTCATAAACAAGATCTCGAAAACTGAAATCGTACCTGGTGCGCGGGACTTTCGCGTGATGACGCCGAAGTACGTCAACGCCGTATTGTCTTTGAGTGAACGTAATCGTTTCTCCAAAGGGATCTTCGGTTGGGTCGGGTTTAAGTCGAAGTATCTTCCCTATCAAAACGTGGAACGTGAACATGGTGAAACAAGCTGGAGCTTCGGTAGTTTATTCCAATATTCATTGGACGGCATCATCGACTTCTCCGAAATGCCGTTGACCATCGTGTCATGGTTAGGCCTCACGTCATGCTTCTTGTCCCTGTTGGCGTTGATCTTTATCGTGGTACGTGCATTGTTCTGGGGCGGTTCTGTCGCCGGCTGGCCTTCAATGGTATCCATTTTCTTGATGATTGGCGGGCTGCAGTTGTTTGGAACTGGGATCTTAGGCAAGTACATCGGCAAAATCTATCTCGAAATCAAGAACCGACCGATTTATATTGCTAACGAAATCAAATAAAACAAATATGGCGTCACACGACTCAAATGATGAGGGTGTGACGCCATATTTTTCATTGGTGATGTTGTTGATATTTCGCTTCGACTGCTACCTTCTGGTCGATCCACCATGCCCGATGGTTGCGATACCAGTCGATGGTCTCAGCTAAGCCTTCATCAAAGTCAGTGTATTGTGGTTGCCAGTTCAATTCTTTTTTCGTCCTGCTAGCATCGATAGCATAACGACGATCATGGCCGATGCGATCTGCCACTGTATCAAAGTCATTAGTCGATTGACCAAGTTGCGAAAGAATTTTTCCCAGGACTTCGCGATTAGACAGTGGTTGGTTGGCACCAATCAAGTAGGTTTCACGAATAGTCCCGTGCTGCAAGATGTCCCAAATCGCGTGGCAGTGGTCTTCAACATAGATCCAGTCGCGAACATTTTCACCTGATCCATATAACTTAGCACGACGACCAGATAGCAGGTTCGTGACTTGGCGTGGGATAAACTTTTCGATATGTTGGTACGGACCGTAGTTGTTACTGCAGTTTGAAATCGTCGCACGCACCTTGAAGCTGCGCGTCCAACCCTGCACCAGCATATCGCTCGCGGCTTTGGTTGCAGAATATGGACTGGATGGTTGGTAGCGAGATTCCGGAGTAAATTGTTCGTTCGAATCTAATGGTAAGTCACCATAGACTTCATCTGTGGAGACATGATGGAAGCGCACATCGTATTTGCGAGCGGCTTCGAGCAAGGTATAGGTTCCGATCACATTGCTTTGTAGAAATGGCGCCGGATCATTCAACGAGTTGTCGACATGACTTTCTGCGGAAAAATTCACACATGCATTTGTTTCTGCCATCAAGGGATCTACCATATGAGGATCAGCGATGTCACCGATGATCAATTTGATCGGCAGATCTAATAAGTTGTCCGCATTGCCAGCGTAAGTGAGCTTGTCGAGTACGGTGATTTCAACATCTGGATGCTCTGCAGTGACCATGCGAACAAAGTTTGAGCCGATAAAGCCGGCACCGCCAGTGACTAATAAACGCATATGAGTGCCTCCAATCTCAATAATAGATTCTCACTTGGTTAATTACTGAAATTAATTATCCGCTGAAGTCCAAGTCACGTCAACTCATCAAAACGGCAGACCTCGTTGAGATCTGCCGCTCGATTGCTATATTGATAGATTACTTTTCAGTCTTCAACTGTTCCGCTAACTTGAGTAAGTATGGACGCAGTTGGTCTTTGACTTCAGGATGTGTTAGGCCGTATTCAATCGTGGTTTGAACGAAGCCAAATTTATTACCGACATCATAACGATCCCCAGTAAATTCATGGGCAAAGACACGTTGCGTCTTGTTCAATTCATCGATGGCATCAGTCAATTGAATTTCATTGCCTTTGCCAGGTTTTTGCTTGACGAGAATATCAAAGATTTCAGGCGTCAGTAAGTAGCGACCGATAATGGCGAGGTCTGATGGCGCATCTTCAACTGAAGGTTTTTCCACAAACTTCTTAACATTGAACAAGCCCGGTGCGACTTTTGATTCAGGATCGATGACCCCATAAGCAGAGACATCTTCGTGAGACACTTTCTTGACCGCCAGAATTGAAGAATGGGTCTTCTCATATTCATTGATCAATTGTTGCGTCAGAGGCACCTTGTCTTCCATCAAATCATCGCCAAGCATCACGACGAATGGTTCGTCAGCAATAAATGACTTCGCCAGACGCACAGCATCCCCTAAGCCTTTGGGATAAGGCTGACGGACGAAGAATAAGTTCACGCCGATATCAGTGGTGTGATGAACCAGGTCCAGAAGTTGGGTTTTGCCCTTAGATTCAAGATTTTGTTCCAACTCAGGTGCAGAATCAAAATGATCTTCGATTGAGCGCTTTGACTTACCTTCGACAATTAAGATGTCTTCGATTCCTGAAGCCTTCGCTTCTTCGACAATAAATTGAATGGTTGGCTTATCAACGATTGGCAGCATTTCTTTTGCCAGTGCCTTAGTGGCTGGCAAAAAGCGGGTCCCCAACCCAGCTGCGGGAATAACGGCTTTACGTACTTTCAACAGATGTTCTCCTTACTTGCAATTCTCTTACTCATCCAGACAATCTTACA
>CAKRHU010000243.1 GCA_934339215.1 uncultured Lacticaseibacillus sp. | reverse complement strand
TTCCCGCAAATGTCAGATGCCGACTGCGCGCAAGCGGTGAAACACTATCAAAAGCTCTACGCCGAATCGGCAATATTCGAATTAGACCTTTATCCTGGCATCCAGGATGTTTTAGGTGACTTGCAAACTGCTGGATACCGTTTGAACATCGCCACGGCTAAGCCAGAACCGATGGTGGATCGCATCATCGAACATTTCGACTTGGGGCATTTTTTCACTGGCGTCTATGGCGCGACTTTAGATGAATCGATTCGCTCGACCAAAACAGCCGTCTTAGCTTACGGATTAGACAAAGCCCAAGCGGATGCGGCTGACAGTTTGATGATCGGCGATCGTGATACGGACATGCAAGGTGGCCTAAATAACCATGTGCAAACCTTAGGCGTCACGTATGGCTTTGGTTCCGCAGAAGAATTGACGAAAGCCCATGCTGCGGCTATTGTCGAAACCCCACAAGCAATCCCGGCAGGCATTAGTCAATTAATGGCTTAGGAGGCTTCAGTATGCAGTTGCAAGTTGAGTTGACGGATGACCGAACCGTCGTGACGTTACCTGATGACGGTGGACAGTTGGTTTTTTCACCGCAAGCATTGGCCAAACCAGAACACGGCGTTTTACTACGCGTGCAACAAGGGCAGTTTGTCGGCTTTGATGCAGGCGTTGCAGACGAATTTGTGACGATCACTATGCCTTGGACCACAGAACCGCAATATTTACAAAAAGCCCTCACCGGTGAAACAATCCCCAAAGTCCAACAGCCCTACGTTGAGATGATCAAACAGATCTTGACACGTTTTGGTGTTCAGCTCAAACCGCAACCTAAAAAACGTCCCGCCAAAGCCACACATCGTTACAACAAAGCGTTAGCTGATACGCCATTTACCATTGACCATGACGGGGCTCAAGCCACCGTTTATTGGCGCAAGCGCAACGAAATGGAAATCATGCCAGGTGCAAAGCTGTCCATGACGCAACGTGTCACTAAAGATGGGGCGTTAGGCATCGATACGAAATTTGGCGAGAAACTGCGCGCGGATCATCACCAAGCCATCGATGGCACCCGTACCACTTCAGCCGTTGTGCTTCGCAGCGTCAATGAAGTCGGATTGTTTCTATATTATGGTGGCACTAATTCATGGCTTGTGTTGAAAGACGCCCAAGGCAAGACGTTAGATGAATGGACCAAAGCATAATCAATAGGAGGCAACATGCATAAAAAGCGTTGGTGGATCATCACTGGAGTGGTAGGGGTCTTATGTTTAGGCGTGCTTGGGGCTAGTATCTACTTTTATCAATTCGCCTTTGTGCCCAGCCACAAAGACTTTTTATCCAATAAGCAACCGGCCATTCAAGAATCTGCCGCTGAATGGTTGAAAAACACTTATAAACAAACTTGGCACATGCAAGCAGCCAAAGCGGATCTACGCTTAGTCGCGGATTACGTTCCGGCAGCGAACCCTTCCAAGAAAACGGTGGTCATCGCGCATGGTTACATGGGCAAAAAAGAAGACATGGCCGCCCGCATTCAAATGTTTCATGACGCCGGCTTTAACGTTTTAGCGCCAGATGATCGCGGCCATGGGCAATCGCAAGGCAATTATATTGGCTACGGTTGGCCAGATCGTTTGGATTATCGCAAATGGATCGACAAATTGCTCGCGAAAACCGGTGCGGACCAACAAATCGCATTGTATGGGGAATCCATGGGCGGCGCTACCGTGATGTATGTCAGCGGGTTGAAACTGCCCAAGCAGGTGAAAGTCGTGGTGGAAGATTGTGGCTACACCAGCATTGTTGACGAGCTCGCTTATCAAGCCAAAAGCATGTACAATTTACCGAAGTGGCCACTGGTACCAGCAGTGGCAGCATATGCCAGCGTGAAAACGGGCTACAATGTGTTTGCCGCAGATGCCCGCAAGAGTTTGGCGAAAAACACGCGCCCGATCCTGTTCATTCACGGCACCAAAGATACCTTTGTGCCAACAGCGATGGTCGATCAACTGTACAAAGCCGCACATGGCACTAAGCAGTTATGGAAAGTCAAAGGCGCAGGGCACGCGCAAAGTTATTACCACGATCCGGCCAAGTATCAGGCCAAAGTGGTTGGCTTTATCAATGCGCACATGCAATAAGGAGAAGTAATGTCTGAAATATCTCATACCAGTCGCGGTTGGTTAGCCTTTTTTGGGTTGATCGAGTGTGTGTTGCTAGTGATGTTTGCCATCGGCTTGGGGATGACGTTGACGATTGGCACGCCGAAATCAGTTTCTAAACAATTACAAACTGCGCCTGCTTCCGTGAAGATCCAACAAACGTTGAACGCAGATCTGGTGAAAAAGGCCAAAGTCGCCGGCATCGGATTACCGGCGAACGCGCAATTGGTCAGCTTAAAGCAAACTAAGCAATTGACGGATCAAGCGGTGATGGCGAGTGCTGATTTTCAAAAGACGCTGGACACCACAGCTTTAGTCACCAGCTTGACCACCCAAATCAATCAACAAGCCGCCCAAGTCAAACAACATCCAGGCGCCAGTCGGGTTGCCCAAGTGACCCAAGGCTTATCTAAGGATATGACGTTGTTAATGCAAAGTGGCTGGGGTGCGGCTTATGGCATGTTGGTGTTGATGATGCAAACCACCACCATTGTCACGGCAGTGCTTGGTGTGATCATTTTGTTGTTAATGCGTTTGTCCGCACATTCTTGGCAACGCTTCTTGCGCGTCAGTGGTCGGATCACTTACATTATCGGGATTGGCGGCGGTTTGTTGAGTATTGCCATTGCGATTCCTAGCCTTTCTGCACAATGGTCGATCGGTGGGGCCCCAATTGGGATCGTCGCGCAATTGATTCAAGCATATGCGCCAATTTGGCAACATGTTGCCGGCGTCGTCATCGTGATCGGCTTAGCTGGCGCGGGTTTGAGCTACCTTTTCAGAAATAAACAAAAATAGTTTTATAAAAAAACAACACCAAAACGTCTGCGACTAAAATTGCAGGCGTTATTTTATTTTTCGAGATTCCCGGCATCAAGGGATTTGTTCAGAACTAAAACGAAATTCTATCAATTTATGACTTTTTTGGTTGTAAAAGGTAGCTTATGGAAGTATAGTTACGGAGATGAAGCACACATCACTGTTTTAGTCATATCGGTTTGAGGAAAGTGAGACAGGCGACTGTTTCCACTTTCGTTTTCAACGGAGTGTAGTCGTTAATACACTGTGTGTCATGTGGATCCTGGGGGGGAGAAGCAAGACGATCAGCACGGTGTTTGTCATGTGTAAGCAGGGCCTAGTTCTCTGCGCACAAGTAAGGGGAACAACATGTTAAAAAACAGAATATTTGGTTTGGCCGCAATTATTGTCGTGGCTACTGGCCTTGGTGTGGTTACTGTGACTGCGCATGCGGGGAACGCCCCGGTGTCGACAAGCAGTGTTGTTGCCACGACTAAGTCTAAGTCAACGTCTAGCAGCAAAGCTTCTGCTAAGAAGGTCGCTGAGAAAAAGGCTGAAGCTAAAAAAGTGGCTGTGAAAGCTTCTGCTTCTTCCAAAGC
>CAKRHU010000242.1 GCA_934339215.1 uncultured Lacticaseibacillus sp. | reverse complement strand
GTCATGTTGCTGATCGGAGCAACCCCGTCTTTGGTCCAGTTACCAGTATTCCAGCTACCATCCAACGCCATCCCAACTTGACCTTTAGGGAATTTGTCTTGGAAAATCGTGGAGCCATAGTTTGAGTTCATCGCAATGGACAAACTTGGACCGGTCTTGTCTTTGTTATAAATGGAGTTGACGAAGTTCAAGCTGTCTAAGATCCCTTGAGAATTGATGTTCCACTTCTTGGAAGATTCGTTATACAGCGTTTCGCCAGTCCCATAAAGCAACATTTCAAACGTCTGCATCGCAACGGATTCACCATTCGTGGTGGAAACCCCCATTGCAAATGGAATTGAAGATGAATCAGCTTTCTTGATCTTCTTAGCAGCGCTTAAAATATCGTCCCAGTTCTTTGGTGCCCAAGTGCTTGAAAGACCAGCCTTTTTGGTAACGGATAAGTTGGTCCACAAGCCACGCGCATCAGTAGTACCGGGGATCCCATATTGCTTACCATCTGAGCCTTGAGAACCTTTCTTCAAAGCCGCAGTGAAGTTCTTCCAGTCAGACCAGTTCTTCACATAAGGTCCAAGGTCAGTTAAGTATCCGGCTTTTGCATCGGCAGGCAGAATAAATGTATCTTCATTAACAATATCAGGTGTGGTATCAGCGGACTTCATGGCTAAATCAAGTTTGGAGAAGTAATCCCCTTCAGTAGCAGAAATCGGCTGTAATTCAATTTTGATGTCTGGATGCTTCTTTTCAAAACTTGAGATCCAAGCTTTGGAATAAACGCGATACATACTATCGCCTTTACCTAACGACCGCCACGCGACCTTGACTGTCGTTGTCTTACTATCTTTAGTTGAGCTCGACCCGCAGGCTGCTAATACCAAAGCAGCTAACGCAGTCGCCCCTAAAGTTGCCCACTTGCGTAACTTCATTATGATTCCCTCCTAAGGAAACAATGCCTCCAACATTTTGGCTACGTCTTCAATATTTTGCCATCAACTCCTCAACTGAACTTGTAGGTGTTGCATAACACAATTCGAACATGCTCAATATACGGCGAAGTGAAAGCGCAATCAATTTTTGATTTCCGATATTTTCTACAAAATTTCGTGACTTTGCATGAAATCGATATTTTGTCATCAATCGTTTATTTATCGCGGGTGGTTAATATTTTTCAAATATGTAATAATAAAAGCGCTACCGGAGGAACTTAACCATGCAAAACCGAGTATATCTGCGTTTATTGCTGTCTTTTATCATTGTTGCCAGCTTCTACACTTTAATTATTGCGGTTTCATTAGTTCGTAGCACTTATTCACAACAGCGTGCCGATGCGATCAGTCAAATTAAATCGAATTTGCAACAAGAAGCGGATATTTCTGATCAACAATTATCCGCTACCAACGATACAATCTTATCGCTCACCGAAAAAAGCAGTCTGCAAAATCTCGTCCAAACGCCGCCAACCGGTTATCACCCATACGCGCGCGTGTATGACGACATTATGGCCAATCCTGACTATGCAAATTTCAGTTCTCAATATGCAATTGGGATCGTTCGTCACGCCAATGGTCGCGTGATCAGTTCAGACGGCTTTTTCCAATTTGAGCCTTATTTGAAGTACATGGAAGTCGCATCATTAAAGCCACAAGTCTCACAATTCTTCAAAAAACTTCCTGACAATGGGATTCGAGTGCTTGAAGCCAACGATCATGTCTTACTGTTACGTAACACCTCACTTGATGGTGGTAAGCAACCGCTGACTTTTTTGACTACTTGGGAGAAATCTGAGCTGGCACCATTAAATATTTACAATAATAAAGGTCAACTCAAGCTGCTTGATACTTTAAATCCCAAAGCTAAAAAGACGCTACCAGAAATCAAGCATATTGCCGACGCCTTCAACCATGCGCAAGCCAGCGCTTCGTCTGTGATGCAACAACAAGTGGGTGGCGACCAATATTTCGTCCGCCAATCAAACATCATCCCTACGATCATGTACACTTATGTCATCAGCAATCACGAATTATCGCAAATGCCGGCCCATTTGGTGATGATGTTGGTCTTGTACTTCTTTGTACTGCTGTTAGTCGGCGGCTTGCTGGTATACATTTTGACGCGGCGAAGCTTCAGGCCTTATGCCAAGATCATCGATGAAGTGCAACAAATCGACTCCAACGTCCGACCGCAAAACGCCGAAGTCTTATTGGAAAAGATCCATGACTTGGTGGAATCCAATCACCAATATGCCAGCATGCAAAACGATGTCACGCACGATTTGAAGTTGCTTTTTTTGAAGAATCTTCTATTAAACAGCTACTCGCAAAAAGATATCTCCCGCTTTGCTGACTTGTTGGCGTTAGATGAGCTTCAAAATGGCGGCGTGATCGGGATCTTGACCTTCAGCCAAATCGCATTAAGCGAAGAGCCTTTAGGGATCAACGAAAGAAAAGACGCGCGCAAGAAAAACATTGTCGCCTTGTGGCCAAAGCCATTGAATTTACTATTCGACATCGACGTCAACCACTATGCGATTTTAAGCGAGCACGGGCCTAACACCACAGATGATTTCGTACACACGCTCAACCATACCGCAGTCCAATTGAGCAAACGGTTGAAGATCCCCGTTCACGCGTTGATCTCCATTCCTTTCCACAACCTCAATGAAATTCCCGTGCGTTTCGCTGATGTTTACAGTACTGCCACTGCAACACCTGAAGATGTCACGACCAAACCGACTGCGATCATGTTAAGTAACGGTGTTTACACGGTTGAAACCGAAGCAGCAATCTTAGCCAGTGTCGGCCAGCGTGACTTTGCCAAAGCCGATCAATTGTTAGATCAAGCCTTGAGCAAAACTCTCACAGCAAACCGCCCCACCTTAGCGTCTTTGACCAATATCAAATTCGTTTTCTTGAACACCTTGAAGCGTACGTTGGATAGCGTCGGCTTGTCAGTGACTGATTTTATCGATGAGAATCGCAAGGTCGTCAATCAACTGGACCTTGAAACATCGCCAACTCAAGTGAAAACCTCGATCATGACGCTTTTCCATGATGCTTTTGACCGCATCAGCAAGCTGTCCAAACATCATCGCACCTTGGAAGAACACATCGTCGATTACATCGCGCGGCGCTATACCAGTGATCTCGCCTTGTCTGAAATCGCTGATCACTACCATTTGTCTGAATCTCACACCAGCCGCCTGATCAAAGAACACCTCGGCATCTCGTTTAAAGACTACTTGATCCAACTGCGCATGCGCCAAGCTAAGACTTTATTGAACGAAACCGATCAAAAAGTCGCCGACATCGCTGAAGCCGTCGGTTATAAAAACGTAAATACCTTCATTCGCGTGTTCAAAGCCACCACTGGTCAAACCCCTGGTAAATTCCGGCGCAGTACCGATATCGATTAACACTAAAAAAGCTCAGCTCACGGATGCGATCTAAGTGAGTTGAGCTTATTTTAGTTATTCCGCATGACTCGCCGATATACCACGATCCCAATGCCAAAGGTAATCACATCCGCCACCGCTTGCGCAAAAATCACACCATGCAAGCCTAA
>CAKRHU010000241.1 GCA_934339215.1 uncultured Lacticaseibacillus sp. | reverse complement strand
CTGAGCTTGGCCAAGGTTGCTTTTGCAGCGGCATCTTCTTTAGCCGCTTTGTCTTGTAAAGCCACTAAGACGTCTTTGTTAGCGGCGATCTTTTTGTTCAAAGCATCGGACTTGGTGTTAGCTGCAGACTTCAAGTTAACTAAGGAAGCTTTGTCAGATTCTAAGGAAGCTTTGGTATCAACTAAGTCTTGCTTCTTAGCCACTTGTTCGTTTTGCAGATCAGTCAACTTGGTCTTCGCGTCGTTAACGGCAGCTAAGGCATCTTTGTTGGCTTGGTTTAACTTGTTCACCGTAGAAGCACGGGAAATCAAGTCGGACAAGTCTTTGGAGTTCAACGCAAAGTCGACATAGACGTTACCTGTGACAGAGTCACCAGTTTGTTTTTGTAAAGAAACCAGTTGCTTCTTTAAAACGTCCTTACGCGCAGAGAGTTCTGCTTCAGTCTTCGTCACTTCACCAGCTAATGCTTTAATCTTAGCTTCGGTGTCGGTGATTTTAGTTTGGGCATCTTTGATGGCCGTGTTCTTATCGTTGATTTGATTTTGTAAATTGATAACTTCCGTGTTGGCTGCGGCCAATTGGGCAACTAACTTGTCTGTTGCGCTTTGGTTGGAAGAAATTTCAGCTTGGGTGTCGCTAGCCGCGGATACAGGCATTGTAGTTGCGGCGAATGCCGTCAAGGTTACTGCGGTTACCATGGTTGTTAAGATCGTTGTTAACTTCATTATGTGTTTGCCACCCTTTTTTCGTTGATCACTGGTTATAAGATTAACGTTTCAACGTTACACAAACATTACAGGTCAATTACTATCGACAAACATTTCCAAGTCGCTTCGTAATGTGAACGAAAAAAATAAGCCTCGCAAAAGGCTTATTTATCAAGGTTTTAATGAATGCGAACCAAGAAATATTTTTTCTTACCACGTTTAACAATAACAAATTTTCCGTCAAAATGACTTTTTGGATCGACTTCAAAATCCAAATCGCGTTGTTTTTCGCCATTAATGGAAATAGCACCATTGGTGATATCTTCACGGGCTTGGCGACGAGAAGATTCGATCTTAGTGGTATCGACTAGCCAAGTCACAATGTTTTCTGGGGTGCTCGGGGCATCAGCCGTTGGAAATTGCTTGAAGCCTTGTTCAATTTCGCTTGCGGTCAAATCTTGCACATTACCAGAAAATAATGCGGCAGAAATGGCCTCAGCTTCTTTAACGGCTTGTTCGCCATGGACAAACTTCGTCACTTCTTGGGCTAAGCGGCGTTGCCCGATGCGTTTTTCAGGTGCTTGTGCAGATTGTTTAACCAAATCGGCAATTTCATCTTGGGATAAGAAGGTAAAGAACTTCAAGAATTTCTCAACATCATGGTCATCTTGGTTGAACCAGAATTGGTAGAATTCGTAAGGACTGGTTTTTTCAGGATCCAAGTAAACCGCACCGCCAGCAGACTTCCCAAACTTGGTACCATCTGCTTTGAGCATCAAGGGGTTGGTCAAACCGTAAACTTTGGCATCAGCACCTTCAGTTTTATGAATCAAATCGATCCCAGCCGTGATATTGCCCCATTGGTCAGCACCACCGAGCTGGACTTGCACATCTTCATGCCTATATAGATGTAAAAAGTCGATCGATTGCAGAATTTGGTAAGTAAATTCGGTGTAAGAGATCCCTTTTTCCAAACGGGACGCCACGACTTCTTTGGCCAACATTTGGTTGACTGGGAACAACTTCCCAAAATCACGTAAAAAGTCCAACATGGACAGTTTGGATAACCAAGTGTAGTTATCGACGATGCGGAAGTTATCGCGGCCAAACAACTTTTCCATTTGTTTGGTCAACTTTGCCTTGTTTTCCGCAATGGTGTCCATGGTTTGTAACACCCGTTCGGAATTACGGCCAGAGGGATCGCCGATCGAACCCGTCCCCCCACCGATCAAAATGACTGGTTTGTGACCCATCAATTGGAACCGTTTGAGCATCATAAATGGAATCAAATGCCCAACGTGTAAAGAATCACCAGTGGGATCAGTGCCGACGTAAATACCGACTTGCTTTTCTTCAGTGAGCTTGCGCAAGCCTTCTTCATCTGTCAATTGGTTCAGCGCACCGCGCCAAGCCAGTTCGTCTAAAATGTTCTTTGCCATGATAGCCTCCTAATTTTATGCAAAAAAATAGCCCTGAACAAAAAATCTTGTCCAGAGGCGAATAGTCCGCGGTACCACCCTGATTTGTCACTCGATAATGGTTAACGGCATCGCCCGTGACTGCAAGGTGTCGAGGTAAGTTCCGTGCCTAAGCTTATTGACTTCCAGCAATTCGTCAACTCTCTTTGTCCTCACCTAGGCAGGTTTTCTCGCACAGTCCAAAGTTACAATTAGTCTAGCATATGTGTTTGGTTTGTCAATTGTCTACCTGCCATCTTTTTAATCAGTTCCTGTCGTTTACTGCATACAATACGACGTCGGCGAAGCGCCACTCGACTCAAAACGAAGCAATGATCCAAGTTGGCTTACTCAAAGACAAGCACTTATGCACGTCAACCAGCTGGAGGCCCAGCTTCAAAATGCCGACCCAACCACACCACTGCCATCAGCCAGCAACCGAAAACCTGTCGATCATATGAACAGTTATCAAGAATGCTTAGATTAGAATAATTACAAAGATATTTTTGAACAATCGCTCAGTGAACTCGATTGTAGGCATTTAGCTCGCATCTGCCTTGTTAACAGCTTTTAAATGGCGTAAAGTCGAAGTATTTAAGGTCGTCCAAAAATTATGATGACCTGACTTTACTTTTAAAAATCCTTGCCTTATAATATTCACGTTGTTTAGAATGATTATTATTTATTTGGAGGCCACACATGAGCTTAGCAGAAAAGATCAATGTGATGCGGGCCAGCGTTATGGGGGCAAATGACGGGATTCTCAGTGTTGCGGGGATCGTCATTGGGGTCGCAGGTGCGACCAGCAATAGTTATGCAATTTTACTTTCAGGGTTATCCGGGATGTTAGCCGGCACGGTGTCCATGGCGATGGGCGAATATGTGTCTGTCAACACCCAACGCGATTCGGAAAAAAATGCCGTGATCAAAGAATCGCGTGCATTAGATGATGATTACCAAGGCGAACTTGATTTCATCCAACACAAATATGAACAAACTGGTATTTCCAGTGAGCTAGCGGCCCAAGCCGCCCAAGAAATGATGACCAAAGATCCAATCAACGTCGGCGTTCGTGAACGCTACGGGTTTGATCCACATGTCAAAACCAGTGCCATTTCTGCGGCGATGGCATCGATGATTTCATTTCCACTCGGGTCGATCTTACCATTAGTGGCGATCACCTTTTTGCCGACGGACATTCGCGTGATTGCAACCGTGATCGCGGTGATCCTTGCACTATCGATCACTGGCTACACTGCCGCGGCATTAGGCAATGCCAATCGCGGCAAGGCGATGTTGCGCAATGTGGTGTCTGGGATCTTAACAATGGCTGTCACCTACTTGACCGGATCATTATTTGCTCACTAGGAGGTGGACGCATATGAAAACTCTCACGTTAAAAAAG
>CAKRHU010000240.1 GCA_934339215.1 uncultured Lacticaseibacillus sp. | reverse complement strand
CATAACATCACGATCTCTCGTCTCAATCATCAGATAATCGTAATCAATTCGGCAATTACTCCGCCGCTAACGCAATGACTTTCACAATGGTTTCAGCGACTTTGACCATGGCTTGCGTGGACACACATTCATAAGGGCCGTGGAAGTTGATGCCGCCATTGAACAAGTTTGGTGTTGGAATGCCGTTATAAGTGATGAATGTCCCATCAGTACCGCCGCGGAATGGCACGGCTTCTGGGGTCAAGCCGACTGCTTTGATGGCTTTAGTGGCGAGGTCATAAGGCGTGGAATCTTTCTTCAAGACGTCATAAATATTGTAATACTGATCGTTGAGGGTCAATGCAATGCGCGGACGATCAAGGGTGGCGTTGATTTCAGCGACGGCCTTTTGAATCGTGGCTTTGCGGCCTTCAAACAAATTGTGGTCATGATCGCGAATGATGTAATACAGGCTGGCATGATCCACAGTCCCGGTTAAGTGCAACAGCGCGAAAAAGCCTTCATGATCTTGAGTGAATTCTGGGCGTTCAAATTGTGGCAAACTAGCATCGAGCTTTTCTGCCAAAGATAACGCATTGACCATCAAGTTCTTGGCTTCACCTGGATGCACAGAAGTCCCAGTGATTTCAATTTTCGCTTCGGCACCGTTGAACGTTTCAAACTCCATTTGGCCTAATGTCCCATTGTCCAAGGTGTAAGCGAACTTGGTCGCAAAGGCTTTGGTGTCCAAGTGTTTGCCACCGCGACCGATTTCTTCATCTGGACCAAACCCAAAGCGGATCTCACCATGCTTGATTTCTGGATGAGCCAATAAATAACGCGCTGAAGCCACTGCCGCAGCGATCCCAGCTTTATCATCGACGCCAAGTAAGGTCGTGCCGTCGCTAGTGATTAACGTTTCGCCAAAGTATTGTTTGAGTTTGGGAAATTCATCGACTGTGAGCTTCAAGCCATTTTCAAATTGGATCGGACTGCCATCGTAATCGGGATGGACCAATGGATGAACATTTTCAGCTGCATAATCGGCAGTATCCAAATGCGCGATAAACCCGATTGGATCGGCATCAGAGCCATTAGCTGGCAAGGTAGCGTAAACAAACCCATCTTCATGTAAGGCGACGTCGCTTAAACCTAATGCTGTGAGTTGGGTGACTAATTTTTTAGCGAGCACAGTTTGACCAGGCGTAGAAGGATAAGCAGTGCTGGCCGCATCTGAGCGGGTGTTGATCTGACAATAAGTGATGAAATCTTGCTGCAGTAATGCGGCATCAATGGATTTTGACATCAGGCACCTCCGAGGATTTGGTTTGTGGCTTAGTGTGGACGCCGATGCCATTTTTGTCAAATCAGTGAAAAAATGTTGACAATTGCATGAGTTGGTTTTAATCTGATAACCAATAGCTGACATCGCAAAGATGAGTAACAGCCGACCCCAGCTCAGAGAGTCTCCGTTTGGTGCAAGGAGAACTGGTGAACGTTGTGAATATGGTCTTTGCTTAGTCTTCATCGATGAGTTCGCGAATCGATGACGGGCACTCCCGTTAACGAGTTTGGGTATCAGGCTTCGCCTCGTACCTGCAAAGATCATTGCTGTGAGGCAATGATGAACCCAAGGTGGTAACGCGAGTGCTCGCCCTTGGCTGGAAACAGCTGGGGACGGGTATTTTTTTTGGAAATTTTGGAGGAAAATGACAATGAAAAAAGCACATGCAATTACCGGCGTCGTCTCATTCACTGCCTTAGCCTTGATCGCAGCCGGTTGCGGCAACAACCAAGCCAACACTGCTTCAAGTAAGAAAAATCAAACCATCACTTGGTCTGAAACTTCGGCCATCACCACTTCAGATGTTTCCCAAGCTACTGATACGGTATCGTTTCAAACGTTGATGAACACCCAAGAAGGGGTTTATCGTTTGGCTGATTCCGGCAAGAAAACAGAACTCGCCTTGGCCAAGAAAGTCGACGTGTCAAAAGACGGCAAAACTTACAATGTCACCTTACGCGACGCCAAGTGGAGCAATGGCGATCCGATCACGGCCCAAGATTTTGTTTATTCCTGGCGGCGCACCGTCGATCCTAAAACCAAATCTCAAGATGCGTTCTACTTTGCCCCAGTAGCCAATGCCAATGACATCATCGCCGGCAAGAAGCCCACTTCTGCTTTAGGCATTAAGGCCAAAGACTCGAATCACTTTACCATCACCTTGGCGCAACCAACGGCTTACTTCAAACAACTTTTAGCCTGGCCGCTGTTTTACCCCTTGGATCAAAAAGTCGTGGAAAAATATGGCAAAGCTTACGCCACCACGTCTGAAAAGTCCGTTTACTCCGGTCCTTACAAGTTGAGCGGTTGGAATGGCTCTTCTGATACGTGGACTTTGAAGAAGAACAATCAGTATTGGGACAAGAAAAACGTCAAATTGGCCTCAGTTAAAGAACGGGTGATCAAAGACCCTAGCACCGGCTTGAACTTATACAACACCAACAAGTTGTCTGAAGTCGCCTTATCCGGGACCATCGCCACCCAACAAACTAAAAACAAAGACCGCGTCGATCGCTTAAGCTCCAACATTTCGCGCATCGACTTGAACCAAAACAAAGTCGCCGCCTTCAAAAACGCCGACATTCGCAAAGCATTCTCCTTGACTATCGACCGTGAAGCATTGGTCAACAACGTGTTAAAAGATGGCTCGAAAGCCGCCCTCGGTTTCATTCCAGTAGGCCTTGGCACGAACGCCGACACTGGCAAAGACTTCGCCAAAACCACGCAAGTCAAGTCTGCCGTCAGCTACGACTTAGCCAAAGCCAAGAAACTTTATACCAAAGGCGCCAAAGCCGCTGGCATCACCAGCTTAAACGTCAACTTGTTAGCTGATGACACAGACAACTCCAAAGCCGTTGCCGAATATATCCAAGGTGCCTTGGAAAAACTTTCCGGCGTCAAAGTCACCATCACTGCCATTCCTAAGGCCCAACGGTTGCAAAAGCAAAACTCTGGCAACTACGACATGGTCGTCACCGCTTGGCAATCCGTTTTCGCCGACCCCTATAACTTCTTAGATATCTGGTTGTCTAATGCTTCTTACAACAACTCTGGCTGGAAGAACGCAGAATTTGACAAGTTGCTCGACGAATCCGAAAACAAAGATGGGAACAACGTCGCCGCTCGCTGGTCTGCTTTACAAAAAGCCGAAAAGATCTTAATGAACGACCAAGGTACGATCCCGTTGTATCAAGCCAACACTTTACAATTAGTCAAACCTAACGTCAAAGGCATCAACTTCAACCCATCAGGCGTTCCATATGACTTCAAAGGTGCTTACCTCAAATAAGCTCTTTATATAGAAGAAAGGCGTCACCGAAAATTTTCGATGACGCTTTTTGATGGGGCGAACGTTTAACGTAAACTGTCCCAAGCTGGCAATACCACCGGCTTGGTAGCTTCTGCTGCTAAAACGTTCTCCGGCAATAAGTCACGCCGGATCACACATTCATAACTGTAAGCTTTAAACCAAGCCTCATCGGCGACGAAGTACCCGTCATGGCCGCGGTCTTTGCCCCATGAGTTCTCCACTTTCCA
>CAKRHU010000239.1 GCA_934339215.1 uncultured Lacticaseibacillus sp. | reverse complement strand
TCGGCTAAAACCATCGGCTTGCGCGCAGATATGGATTGTTTACCGATCAACGAAGCAACCGGTTTGTCTTATCAAAGCCAAGTGCCAGGGTTGATGCATGCGTGCGGCCATGATGGGCATATCACCACAATGTTGGCGACGGCGCGCTATTTGGCGAAATACGGGCAGTTTGATGGCACAGTGAATCTGATTTTTCAACCTGGCGAAGAAGGCGTCCATGGCGCGCCGAAAATGCTGGCTGACGGATTATTCGACCGTTGCCCTTGCAATATGTTGTTCGGTTATCACAATTGGCCACATCTTGATGATGGGACGATTTACTTGCAACCAGGGGCGGTGATGGCCAGCTCTGATCGCATGCGTATTGCCATTCACGGCCTCGGTGGGCATGCGTCAGCGCCTGAGCGGACTGTCGATCCGATCGTCGTCGGCGCAGCGTTGATTCAAAGTTTACAAAGTGTGGTGGCGCGCAATACGTCACCACTTGACGCTGCGGTGGTGACTGTCGGCAGTTTCTTGGCGGGACAAGCCGAAACGTACAATGTGATTCCAGATTCCGCCCAACTATTTTTAAGCATTCGTACGCTGGATGGTGCTGTGCGCGATGCCACGATCAACCACATCGATCAAATCGCGCAAGGCGTCGGGGTTGCTTATGGCGCCGAGATTCTATGCGAACATTTTCAAATTTCGCCAGCAGTGATCAATGCCGAACAACCCGTCCATATCGCTCAACTGGCAGCCCGTCAGGTGTTTGGCGACAAGATCCGCACCAAATTCGATCCCGTGATGGCGTCAGAAGATTTTGCCTTTATGCTCGATCAAGTACCAGGGTGCTATGCGCTGATGAGTGGCGGGAAGAACAAACCTTATGTGCATACCAGCAAGTTCGACTTTGATGATGCGTTGATCGCACCGATGGCCAGTTATTTTGTCAGCATTGTGGAATCGTACCTTAATTTGTAAACAATTGTTTGTAAAAAGCAGATTGACTTATAATTTGAAACCCATTAAAATATTTGGCATACGATGAATGATTACCAATTGTTTTCTAATAATTATTCGTCGAGACGTGAATGATACCAGTTCACAGCGTGCATTTTCTTGCCAATGGGGGTATTCACATGTCATATCGAATGAAATGGGTCACTGTCACACTACTTTTGACCAGTTTGGGGTTATTGCTCGCGGCTTGTGGGCAAAAGGCGACCACCACCAAGCAAAAAGTGTTCAAAACCACGATCAACGCCAATCCTGATACCTTGGATCCGGCGCAATATACGCTCAACGTGTCGGCAGAAGTAATCAATGCGGAACAACAAGGCTTGTACACGCGCGATGCGAAGAACAAAGTCGTTGCTGGGGTTGCCAAATCTTATACCACCAACGTGGACAAAACGGTGTACACCTTCACGTTGAAACACACCAAGTGGTCCAACGGCAAACCAGTCACCGCCGCAGATTTCGTCTATGCGTTCAAACGCTTGGCAGACCCGAAAGTCGGTGCTAGCCAAGCGGCGCGGGTGGACTTTTTGAAAAACGGGCAAGCCGTCCGCTCGGGTAACAAACCATTATCCAGCCTCGGCGCCAAAGCTTTGGGCACCTATAAGCTGCAGTTAACATTGTCTGAACCGTTGACATATTTGAAAGACTTATTGACTGGGACGCCTTATGTGCCAGTCAATGAAGCCTTCGTCAACAAAGTTGGGAAGAAATTTGGGACGAGTTCGGCAGACGTTTTAGCGAATGGGCCGTTTACCGTCAAAGGCTTCAGTTTGAAAAATGACAACTGGACTTATCAAAAGAACAACAAATTCTGGGACAAGCAATCGGTCAAACTCGATTCCGTCTCGGTGCGCGTGGTTAAAGACTCCGGCACCGCTGCTAACTTGTTCAACACTGGCAAAGTTGACTATGCGGCGTTGACTTCAGAGAACTTGAGTCGCTTTACCAACAACAAGGCCTTGCATCAAATTACCACACCGACCATCGGTTATTTAAGCATGAACTTCAACCGCTCAGCGACCGCTAATGTCCATCTACGTCGGGCGATTGCTGAGAGTTTTGACAAAAGCAAGTTTGCCAAGAATGTGTTAAAAGATGGCTCGACGGCGCTTAACGGTTTGGTGCCAAGCAACTTATCCGCTAATCCGAAAACCGGCAAAGATTATCGCAAAGATACCGGCAACTTGATCACCTTCAACCCGACAGACGCTAAAGCTGAGTGGGCTAAAGCGCAACAAGAGCTGGGAAAATCCAGTTTGACTTTGACGCTGTTGACGGCAGACACTGAAGACGCCAAAAACGCTGGGGAATTTTTACAAGGGCAGATCGAATCGCATTTGCCAGGGGTGCACATCACCTTGAAGTCGATTCCAGTCGCCCAACGCATCGCCTTGGAGCGCTCCGGCAATTATGACATCGCGTTTGGGACATGGGCGCCAGACTTTGATGATCCGATCAACTTCTTAGATGTGTACCAATCTACCGGCCAGCTCAATTTCTCCAAATACAATTCCAAAGCCTATGACGCTGATCTTGCTGAGATTCACGGCAGTTTGGCCAACCAACCAGAAGCGCGCTATCAAGCAATCCAACAAGCGGAAACGCGCATGATCAAAACCGACGTCGCCATTGCGCCAGTGTATCAAGTCGGGTTAAGCTATGTGCAGAATCCGAAAACTTCAGGATTGTCGATCATTCCATTTGGGTCGACAGTGAACTATCAATATATTGAGGTGAAGTAACATGAAACCATTGATTGCAATTATTGCCAATCAATATGATTTTGCAGAAAAAGTTTTCCATAACCATCCGGCGACTTATGTGCCCCAGTTTTACATCGATGCGGTGTATGCAGCGGGAGGGACCCCAGTGATTTTGCCGCTGGTGGATCGCGAAGATGCTGGCAAGTATGTCGAACACTTCGACGGCTTTTTGTTGACTGGTGGGCAAGGCGCGTCACCATTTTTATACGGGGAAGAACCACAGCCATTGATGGGGCAAACGTCCTTGCGTCGCGATGAATTTGAGTTGGATATCATCCAGGCGGTGCGCGCAACTGAGAAGCCGATTTTAGGCGTGTGCCGCGGAATGCAAATGCTCAATGTCGGCTTAGGCGGCACCTTATGGCAAGACTTGGCTTATCGCAAAGAGCCAGTGATCAAGCATATGCAGGTGCCGACGCCAGACACGCAAGCCTCGCATTATGTCGATTTAACTGAAGGCACGTATTTGTCGGCGGCCTTGGGTAAAACGCATCTAGTCAATTCACTGCACTCGCAGGCGTTAAAAGATGTGGCAGCTGGCTTCACAGTGATTGCGCGAGCGCATGATGATGTGGTCGAAGCCGTGCAATCTAATGATCCTCGGCACCGCATTTTTGGGGTCCAGTGGCACCCAGAAATGTTGTACACGGAAGATCAAGCGCAGCTGGCACCATTTAAACATTTGGTGGCCTTAGCAGGCGAATAAGAATGAAGAAGTTTCGGATGGGGGATGCCTCAACCGAAACTTTTTTGCTAAAAAAACAGGCCATCAACGAGATGGCCTGCAAAAATTCGGCAAAATTTTTCAAATGACG
>CAKRHU010000238.1 GCA_934339215.1 uncultured Lacticaseibacillus sp. | reverse complement strand
GATCCAATACAATAACGGTCGCCCCCTCCTTGAACATCCGGTTTTGAACTTGGTTTCATAGAACTTTAGACGTTACCCCATCCGAGTTTTGCGGATGGGGATTTTTTCGACATTTGGGCAAATAAAAATCCCGACGAGTCGTCGGGATGGGGCAAATTCGAACCGGGGGGAACGCTTTGCCAGTGAGGGAGCAGAAATAAGGAAAATGCTTCACTCACCAGGTTCATTATACAAGTTCAGCTGTCATTTTGCACGGTTATTGTGAATTCGTTGCCAATGCCGGCAACATCGCCTTTAAGTAGGCAATGAATTGCAGATAATCAGCTACCGTCACATTCTCATTCGGGCCATGCGCCGCCGAGTTGGCATTGCCGATCCCTACAGAAATGATCGGCGCATGATTGACGGCATAAAAGTAGGGCATCGGACCAGAGCCGGCGGAGTTCAACACCACACTGACGCCATCTGGATACGCTTGGCGCGCAGCATTAAGTGCCGCTTGCACCAGCGGATGATCGGGATCACTGCGAAAAGCGGGTTCGCCTAACAACCCAGAGATTTCGATATCTTCAAACCCATTGGCATCTAACGCTTGGCGCACCAGTTCAATCGTATGTTCAACCGTTTGGCCAGGGACAATGCGAAAATCAAGTTTAGCAACGGCGACATGTGGGAGGATCATTTTCCCAGTGCCGGGACCTTCATAACCGCTGGACAAACCGTTGATGGTGAAACTTGGTTTGTCCACTAACGCCGCGGCTGGATTGTCAGTGGTCGCTGGGCGGGTCAAACCTGCATTTTGGGCATAAGTCGCATAATCAAACGTAGAATCCGCGACGATTTGTTTTTGCGTTGGCGTCAGCGGGATGATGTCATCATAAAAGCCGGGAATCGTAATTTCACCAGCATCATTCTTCAAAGTAGCCAACGCCTGAACCAAATGCCAAGCTGGGTTTTCGGTGATGGCGCCAAGGCTTGAATGTAAATCATGATCCGCATTGCGCGCCGTTAGCTGAAAGGCGACGCCGCCTTTGACGCCAAGCGAGAACTTCAGCTGCCCTTTTTCATCTTTGCCGCCAGATTCCCACAAGCAAAAGTCGGCACTTAACAACTCAGCGTATTTGTTGAGCAACACTTCAAGATGCGGACTGCCTTGTTCTTCGGCGCCTTCAACTAAAAACTTCACATTCACCGGCAACTTGCCAGCTTGGCGCAAATCATCGATAGCGGCCAACCGCGCGGCGAGTTCCCCTTTGTCGTCATTGATACCCCGCGCTAACAATTTGCCATCATGTTCGGCCAACTCAAAGGGATCGGTGTCCCATAGTGCCAGCGGTTCAGCAGGTTGCACATCGTAATGGTTATAAAACAACACGGTCACATCACTTGACACTTGCGCTGGAATTTCTGCATACACCGCGGGATTGGTGACCTTAGTGGTTAAGATCTGCACATTTTGCGCGCCGATGCTTTCAAAGTGATCGCGCAGGAATTCTGCAGTTTCTTGGATCTGGTTATGTTCATGCAAGGATACGGATTGAAAACTGAGATACTGCTTCAAAAATTCTACTTGTGGTAACAACATGGCTGACTCCTTTTTTCAGATTACTTCTTATAATAAGCGTTCTTGTAATACGTATCGGCAAACAACGTGTAGTGAATCCCACCGACTTTGCGGTTGATCAAGCGATCATTGGCACTTTGGAAAACCGGGATGTAGCCGGCAACGTTGACCACGCGGGCATTGGCAGCTTGTTCTTCGCTCAAGCGTTGCGCCGCAGTTTGGTTGGTGGTGGTATCAACAGTCTTCATCAAAGCCGTGTACTTGGCATCTTTGAACTTGGAGAAGTTGGAGATGTTAGTTTCAGTGGCGGTATCCAAGTAATCAGACGCATCTTGGATGTTGGAGTTCCAGCTCATGAGTACCGCATCGAAATCTCCATCAAGCGAGCGTTGGATCCGCGTTTGCTTTGGGACACTAGTCACGGTGACTGTTAACTGTGGCAATATTTTGGCCAGTTGCCCTTGGATATATTCGCCGACTTGTTTGTCGACTTCGTTATCAGCAGTTAACAAAGTGAAGCTGAGTTTGGACTTGCCGATTTCTTTTAAAGCCTGCTTGAGATAAGCTTTGGCCTTCGCTTTGTTGTAAGTGATCGATTGCGTGGTTTCGTCAGTGAAATCTTTGCCAGTGGCTGGATCAGTGACTAAGCCATTTGGGGCGAAGGCTTTGGCTGGTTGGGAGCCATCTTGTAAGACCTTTTTAGTCAACTGCTTGCGATCCAAGGCGTATGAAACAGCACGCCGTAAGTCAACATTGTTCAAATCCTTGTTCTTGGTGTTGAATTGCAAGTAGTTCATGTTCGCGGCAGGTGTCTTCTCCAAGGCTTTGTTGTGCAAGTTCTTGACGATCATCGCGCCTGAAATCGGGGCATCATCGAGTTTTCCTGAAGCAAATAAGTTGTTGGCTGTAGCCGCATCTTTGACCACACGCACATGGACGTCATCAATTTTGACATGCTTGGCATCAAAGTAATTGGCGTCTTTGACATAATCCCATTCACCCCCGGTACCATCGTAGTGCTTTAAGCGGTAAGCGCCATTGGATACCGTAGTTTTCGCGGTGGTGCCGAACCTGTCGCCGTACTTTTTAACGGCGCGCTTAGACGTTGGATAATATTCCGTTAATTGAGAATCATAGTACGGAACTGGTTGTGACAATTCGATTTTTAAGGTGTATTTGTCTGGTGCCGAGATGCCTAGCTTGGTGCTTGGCAACTTACCGTCCAAAATGGCTTGGTAGTTTTTGATGTTTTCGAATTTATAAGCGAATTCGGTTTTGGTTTTAGGATCGACGATGCGTTGGATCGAATAAACGAAATCTTTGGCCGTCACATGATCGCCATTAGAAAAATAGTTATCATGGCGCAACGGAATCGTGTACGTTAAGCCGCCGTTAGTAGGTTTGACCACTTTAGTCGCCATGGCAGGAATAATTTTGCCTGAAACTGACCGAGTGTAAATGGCCGTCATGATTTGCGACATCATATTGCCTGAGACATTATCCACGGAATGGGCTGGATCCAAAGAGCTCGGTTCGGTTGAAACCGCAACGTTTAAGACCCGATTTTTGGAAGCGGCTTGTGGCTTTTGCACATAATGGTGAATGGCGAACCCGCCGCCGATGACGGCAACCAGGCCGACAGTTAAAATTGACTTTTTCATCATGGTGATACCCCTTTTTTGTGATACGAAAAAACCGTCCATAACAAACTATGTTGTTAAGGACGGTTTCCCGCGGTGCCACCTTAATTCGACCTCAAAGAAAATAAAATGCCTAGCAGAAGAGACTCCTGCTAGGCGCTTTGCTTTTTCAGTGAAATCACTCTTAGCCAAGCGCCAACACGCTTGCGACAACTGACGTATGCCAACACGTTTCCCCGTACTCAAATTTCGGAGGAACCCTCGGTGGTCCATTTAACTGCCTGCGTTCGACGACACTCTCAGCACCGGTCGCTCTCTGTGCGCGCACAACAATCTTGATCTCCACCTCATCGGTTTGTATGAACGGTTATTCGATTGAC
>CAKRHU010000237.1 GCA_934339215.1 uncultured Lacticaseibacillus sp. | reverse complement strand
CACACCGGATCGATTTCCTCATGGTGACATGAGAAGCTTGTGGCGTCTGTGGACGAAAGGCAATGCAGAGCTGAGTAGTGCTTAAAGTGGTTTTGGGCCAATCCCCCAAAGTTACGCAGCAACGCGCTTGAATTATTTTGGTCAATGCTTAGACGTAATTGGGTAGTGATGGCGTAAAAGCCGCAAGTCCACGAAATAGGTGACTGTTTCGTGGACTTGTTGTGCTTTTAAATGAAGTTTTTAAGTCATCCATTTATTTGGATCGTTTTTTCATATGAGAAAGTACAAAACAAAAAAAGCCTTATGCACGAGGCATAAGACTTTTGGGAACCAAAAATTATAAAAATTACAGGATTTGGTTGTAGTATTCAACGACAAGAGCTTCGTCGACTTCTGGTTCGAGTTCGTCACGTTGAGGTAAGCGAACAAGAGAACCTTCCTTCTTGTTATCGTCGAAGGTGACGTAAGCAGGACGGGAAACCGTTGCTTCGATTGCTTCGTTGACGATGGTCAAGTTTTGGGAGCGTTCGCGCAAGCCAATCACTTGGCCAGGCTTAACTTCGTAGGAAGGAATATCAACGCGTTTGCCGTCGACCAAGATGTGACCGTGGTTAACCAATTGGCGAGCTTGTGGGCGAGTAGTTGCCAAGCCTAAGCGGAATACCAAGTTATCCAAACGGGTTTCAAGAAGGATCATGAAGTTTTCACCATGAGTACCTTCAGTGATCTTGCCGGCGCGAACGAATAAGTTACGGAATTGGCGTTCGTTCAAGCCGTACATCCAACGAAGCTTCTGCTTTTCGCGAAGTTGTTGGCCGTATTCGGAGACCTTACGGCGGTTGTTGGCACCGTGATCACCAGGGGCGTAAGGACGACGAGCTAATTCTTTACCGGTGCCAGAAAGAGACAAGCCAAGACGGCGAGATTGTTTCCAGCGAGGGCCAGTATAACGAGACATATTGAATTCCTCCAAAAATTTTGTTTGGAGTAAGTTAATGTGTGAACTCAGCACACGGACAGTTTCGCTAAGTCTTTCACCTTTGCGCAGCCGCGGTTACTCAACATACCAACAGGTTGCAAAACTGGAGCCGACCATGCCATTCACTGCTGCATTAAATTACTCGCGGACTAGTATACCAAAGCTAAGGCCTTGGCGTCAAGATGTTTTGCAAGTGCGGCGACTGCATCGACTAAAACATCCTGATCGGCTGGGCTAAACCGATCAAGTAATGGTGAATCGATGTCTAAGATCCCGATCAATTTGCCATCGACGTGGATCGGCACGACGACTTCAGAGTTCGAAGCGGCGTCACATGCGATGTGGCCGGCAAATTCATGCACGTTGGGTACGATCATTGGGGCATCTTTTTCAAAGGCGGTCCCGACGACCCCAGAGCCTGGTTTAATGTGGGTGCAGGCGACTTGGCCTTGGAAGGGACCGAGGTCTAAGGTGCCAGTGGTTTCGCTGTAAAAGTAAAAGCCACACCAGTTTAAGTCAGTCATCGCCGCATTGATCAACGCGGAGGCATTGCTTAAGACGGTGATGGGGTTGGGTTCATTATCGAGTAACGCGTCGACTTGGGCGACTAAAATGGGATCAAGAGTAGACATATGGGGACCTTCCTTTACAAATTCGCGTCATATCAGGATATTTTCCTATAAAAGGTTTCAAGTTTTCGCACTTTTTGAGATACTATGAACTAAGGACATGAAACCGCATGACAGGCTTACTGAAGTATAGTGAACAATTCGGAATTTTGCAATGCGGATTTCAGTGATCGTGGAAGGTGTTTTGGGATAATTGTCGTATTAGTGGTAGTGGTCGTCATCGTCGGCGGCATTTGGGGCTTGCAACGCTATAATGCCAGCAAGTTGCATCAACTCGATCAAGCAGTGGAGAAAGTCGATAATGGTGAATTGCGTGGGTTGATCCGCACAATCGCCAATTTAGGCTTGGCCGGCGAATCATTGCGGGCGTTCACGAAATCGCAGCGCGACTACCAGCATGTGGTGGAAAATGAACTCGCCGGTTTGCAAACCGCGCTATTAGATGTGGAATTGGAAAACAAACAGTTCCAATTTGTTAAAGTGCGTCAATCGCAACAAGACATTCAAGCCGCGATCATCGATGCCAATGCGAAACTGGCCAAAATCAAAAAAGCCTTAGTCGCGATTCAACGTGCCGAAGTTGCGGTGCGTGACCAACTCAAAACTTTACGGACTGATTACCAAGCGGCACGCAAAACCATTTTGGCGAAGTCGTATGCGTTTGACTCTGCTTTGCCAGCACTGGAAGCAGAGCTGCAAACCATTGCGACGGCGTTACATGAAGTGGCGACCGTTTCCGAGTCCGGCGATCATGCCGCAGCTTCTGAACAAATGGATGGCTTGACGGTATCGGTGTCGACGTTACAAGATGAAGTGGCGCGCTTGCCGAAGTTGATCAATACCGTCGTCAATGAATTTCCAGGTCAACTTGACGAATTGGACTCAGGCTTTCATGAATTAGCGGCGCAGCATTTTGTCTTCACGCAAGACGTGCCAGCTGGCATTGACGAAGCCCAAGCCGCAGTCAAGTTGGCGCATGACCAAATCACCGCGTTGAAAGTTGATGACCTTGCTGATAACGTGGCCAAAACTGCTGAAAACATCGACGGCTTATATGCCACCATGGAAAAAGAACTCAATGCCAAACCCAGTGTTCAAAACCAAACCGGCGATTTGCGCCAGTTCATCGCGCATGCCCAAAAACAAAACCACACCTTGTTATTAGAACTCGATCACCTCAATCAGTCCTACACCTTAACGCACAACGAAGAACAAACCGCAGAAAGCTTACGTGATCAACTGGATGGCATTGCGGAAAGCTTTACCGAGGCCCAACATCAGATTCAAGATAACACCGCGGTTTATTCAGAAATCTTGAGCTTTTACAATCAAACCCGCAACGACTTGCATGCCATCGAAACCCAACATCAAGCCATCAACGCCGGTGTGTCTGACCTACAAGCACGGGAACATCAAGCGGTGGCTTCTGCGGAAGAATTCGCCAATGCGGTGCGTGATATCAAATATGAAGTGTCACGCCATCAGCTGCCAGGCTTGCCGCGACCATACTTGGACTTTTTCAATGTGGTGACCAAAGAACTCAAACAGTTAGAAAACGACTTGAACCAAGTCAAAATCAACTTAGATGACATCGCCAAATCCTTGATCAAAATCGGTGAAGATATCGATCAGCTGAAAGATCAAAGTCGCACCGTGGTTGATTCGGCTGGGATGTGTGAACAACTCTTGCAATACGCCAACCGCTACAAAACCACGCATGCGGAAGTGGAAACTGCCGTTACGCAAGCCAAAGATCTGTATCAACACTACAACTATTCGCAAGCTGCGGATGTGATCGCCGCCGCGCTTGAAAAAGTGGAGCCTGGTGCTTATCAAAAGGTTGAAGATGATTATCTCAAGTCTCAATCTGCCGCATTATTTTAGTCATCGCCGAGATGTCGTATGATGTCTCGGCTTTTTGTTTGGCTTAAGGCACTTACGTAAGTGTGTTTTGAAGCCTCCAGTTAGCCTTACCAATTGCCTAGCGGCTTGAAAATAT